>NZ_JACJEE010000049.1:0-20548 GCF_014163915.1 Pseudoalteromonas sp. SR41-8 | reverse complement strand
TTTTGTTGTCTGCAGGAAAGTGAAAATGCAGGTGAAAGGTAAAAGGCATCAGGTAAAAGGAAAAGAATAAGCGCCTAATGCCGACTCTATACATTTGCTATGTGGCTCTCTACCGCTGTGGGCACTATGACATCACCAAGCTCCAAATTGAGAAAGCCCGACTAGCAATAGTCGGGCTTTTTTACGTCTGGAACAAAGTTAAAACACCAAGCCAAGACCCCATGCCGAACTCAGTAGTGACCGCTCTTGCAATCCTATGCTCCACGGCATGTGTATTCCTATTCATCAAACAAACGCTCCTTCACATCCCAGAGCATCTACCTTTAAAGCAATTTGAGTATGGATACTTATTTGGTGTAGTGTGCCTAAGTAATAGTAAAACAGAAGCGCTGAGTGCCCTATCGTCAATAAAGATTTCATGACGCAACACATGGGAATTAATATCAAAAGCGACGCAGGCGGGACGTCATACGGTGTGATCGTTGATGGGTAGTTTATGCCAATCGACTTAAATATTTAACCATTCTAGCGAGCTAAATAAAGTGCTAACTGCGTTATAATTTATTCAAGTAAAACAACTACATGTAGAAAATTACGCCTTGTTATCACTGTATTTATCTGTCGCTATAAATGGTCAGTAACCTAACACGATTGGTATAAATCTGTTAACTATTAACCTTCTCGTTGGATCAGTCCTTCAAGAGCGCGAATGTTGGTGAGTAAGTCTTGCCTTTGTGGATTGGCGTTAAGTGCTTTTTTAAGCTGGCTTAATGCTTCTTTGTAGTTTTTATTTTCAATTTCAATTTGCGCGAGGCCTAACCATGCAGAGAGTTGGTACTCAGGTAAAGCTTGTGCTCGTACATACATTAACCTTGCTTGTGTCAGTTGGTTTTGTTGCTGATAGATATTTGCCAGGCTTAACAGTGCATCGCCAAGATTTGGGTCGATTGTTAATGCTTTATGTAAACTCTTTTGAGCTTGTTTAAAGTTACCTTGCTCAATTGCTAGCTGAGCGGTATAAACTGAAAACTCTGCGCGGGATTGTTTTGATAACTTATTTATGAAAGGGTTTAGTTGCGAAACGAGCTGCTTGGCTAGCTGCCATTTTTTTTGTGCGATAAGCCAATTTAGGGTTTGCATACTAATCTCGCTAGCTTCTGCTATTTGAGCTGGCTGAGTGCTTGCTAATGCATTACTTAACAATTCAACAGAGCGTGAGTAGCTACCTTGTGTAAGGTGAAGTTGTGCTGCAAGTAATTGATTACTTGCATTGCTAGGTGCCAGCTTTAAAGCTACTTCAATACTTGCCAAAGCTTGTTTATTGTTGTCTTGTTGTAAGGCAATTTGTGCACGTTGTAGCCAAAGCTCTGGATTGTTAGGGGATGCATTTAATAGCTCTTTTAGCAGAGCTTGGGCTTGACCTAGATCGCCTGCAGCAATTAGTGAAAATAGTAACCCTTGTTGATATTCTGCTTGCTGTGGCTCAAGCATTAATGCCTGACGATAAGCTGCAATTGCGCTCCAAGGTTGCTCAGCTTGTACATGAATATAGGCAAGTTGCGCATAGACTTGCGCATCAGCTTGGCCAAGTTCAATACAGCGGGTTAGATGTGGCTGTGCTTGTTGATAATTACCTTGCTGCATATAGAGCAGACTTAAACCTTGATGAGCTTTAACTAAATCTGGCATGCTTGATAAACTAGCCTTTAACGCCTGCTCAGCTCCTGCAAACTGTTTTAAGGTTAACAAAACTTGGCCACGTAAAAGTTGTAACGCAGGGCTATCGTTACCTAATTCACGTTGTGTAAATAGATCAGCTACAGCTTGGTAGTTACCTTGTTGTAATAGTGGTTTTAGTTGCTGGGCGAAGCTGCGTTCATTAGCTTCGATTTTTATATCTGTTGGGCTCAGTAAATTATTATTGATCAGCAACTGCCAGTGTGGATCGCTTGGCTGTAGTTTTACCTGCAATGAGGTTGCTTGGCTGGCAGTCATATAAAAGGTTAATGGCACGATAGCTAAACACGTTAACCATTTTTTTGTTGTTAATCTTTTCATTGTATTTTCACTTAAATACTGGCTTTACTAAGGTTTAAATTCAATGGGCCAAATAAATCTGGCTCTCACTATTTCACCGTCTTTTTTTGGTGAACTAAACCGACTTTGCTTAATGATCTTATCTATTTCAGGCTTTAGCTCAGGGTACGGGTTTTGTATAACATCAATTAAGCTTAATCGGCCATTTTCATCGATAAAAACATCGAGCTTCACGATGAAGGTACTCACACCTTGGCGAGTTAACTTTTTAGGTAATACTGCTTTTACGGGAGTGAGTAGCGTGGGTAAACCATCTAGTTGATTTAAGCTAAAGGCATCCCAATTAACTTCGATAGATTGAAATTCAGGAGTCGCAATTGGCATATTTGCAAGGGTTGGTTTACTAAGCGAAATTTTACTTTCAATTTTTATATTAATGGCTTGAATAGTTGCACCCGCACCTTCGACAACGAGGCTTTGCATCGGCTCTGTCACAGCTGATTGCGTCACGGTTGGTGGCGGAGGTGGAGGCTGAGGCACTAAAGCAACTTCGCGAACGATAACTTTGTCGTTGATAACGTGCTCAGCAATTTGGCCAAGCCAAAGTAAAACTAATGCGCATGCAAGTACCGTTAGGCTCAACATAAAAGCAAAAAACGGATGACGTTTATTAGCTATTGCAGGTTGTGATGCGAGTATATTATTTTGCATATTATTGCTGGGTCGCTAAGTTAACGGTTGCTGCACCAGCAAGTTTTGCTTCGTCTATTACTTTTACTAATAGCTCAGTTGGTACGGTTTTATCAGCTTGGATCACTACCGGTCTTTGCTGTTGTTTTAGCATTTGCTCTACGCTGCTGCGCACACCGGCCACGCCAATTTGGCTACCGTCAAAGTAAACCTGCTGACTATCAGTTATGGCAAGAAAAATAACTTGTTGCTTTAATTTGCTTGCTGAGACGGCTTGCGGTTTATCAACCTCGACCCCACTTTCGCGAACGAAAACGGTGGTTACAATAAAGAAAATCAATAGTATAAATACCACATCTAATAGTGGTGACATATCAATATGATGCGCAGATTGTTGTTCTAGGCGTTGTTTTAAACGTGCTTGCATTGGCTTAGCTCGCTTGCTGTTGGATAGCACTGTTACGTGTTACGTACAGCAAGTAAGCTTGCATCAGCCATGCAGGAATTGCGCAGACTAACCCCAGTTGTGTAGTGAGTAGAGCATTACTTATCGCTTCGCTCATTAATTCGTTTTCGCCTTGCGACATCACTTTAAATGTATCGAGTAAACCAATAATGGTGCCTAATAAACCAAGTAATGGCAGCGCAGCGGTCAAAATAGAGCTGACGTCGTGCCAGTAACCTTGGCGTTGCAGTTTATATTGTTTTAAATGCAGGATATCGTGCCAAATGAGCTGATAAACAAATAGCGCTAATAGGATGATAAGCCAGCAGATAAAATTATCGAACAGTTGCTCAAACATTTTTCACCTCAAGTTGACTAAGTTGCAGTGCGAACGCTTCAAGTTGGGTGTAATAGGCTTTAGCTTTACGCGATAGTAGCGCATTGAGTACTAATGCTGGTATGGCAACAACGAGGCCAAGCTCGGTAGTGATCAAAGCTTGGGCAATACCACCAGATACTACTTCTGGATCGCCAGAGCCAAATAACGTCATCATTTTGAATGTTTCAATCATGCCACTGACTGTGCCCAATAAGCCCAGTAGCGGTGCTACCGATGCAGTGATCGCGATTGCGCCAATGTAGTTATCAAGCTTGTGTTTATTATGCATCAGCTGATTAAATAACTGGTCATCTCTTATTTGTCCTATGTTGCTATCAACAGAGAGTTGAAACAGTGTTGCTTGCATTCCGCTGAAGCTGTGTTGCTCAGGTTGATTAAACGCAGTTTGTAAAGTCAGCGTCGAGACCGCTTTGATCTTACTAAGGCTAAATAATTGATATGCCTTGAATAGCGCAATTAATAATGCAAAACATGCAAATAAAATGATAGGGATTGCCCATAAGCCACCTTTTTCAAGATGTTCAACTGCACCTTCTTGTTGCGCTTGACTGGCAACTAAGCGGGTTAAACTTGGATCAAATGTTAAAGAAGCTGCGATCTTAGCTGAGTTTGTATTTACTTGTGAGTAAGCGATATCAAATGGGTTATTCTCATCACGTGATTGAACTATAGCTACTTTTGGTACTGCAGCGTTAGCTGCTGATGAAAGCAGGCCGGTTAGTTTTGGCTGTGCAACACTAAACCAAGTCACGGGACCTACTTGTAATGTTGTAGCTGCGGTGAGCTCGCCATTTTTCAATACTATATTTTGTTTTTTAAACTCTGGATATAATGCCGCGGTTTGCTGCTCTATCACCGCGACTACATCATTCAAAAGTGCTTGTTGATCGTTTTTACTTTGCGCTTGCTGAGCGTATTGACGAGTAAATCGGTTGAGTAAATTTAGCCGATATTGCTGTTGTTGTTGCCAGCTATCTAAGCGTGTTTGTAGCTGGGTTAAACTCAATGTGTCTTCATCAGCTAAACGGCGATTGAGTGTCGCTTGCTCACGCTCTTTTTTAAGTGCTTGCTGTTTTTCAAATATCTGTTGTGCCATAGTTGTTTGCTGTTTGGCAATCCGCTGTTGTGCTTTATTTAAAACGCTCTGCGCCGTTTTAATATCCGTTAGTAATTGTTGTTTGGCAGCATCCGCAGTCGCGGCTGTTACTACTTGGCTAAAACTCAGTAGTGTAACAAACAAAAAAGTACAGAATCGTTTCATGGCGTCAGCTCCTTAGCTGCATAGCTAAATACAGGCAAGGTAAGCCAGTGAGCTGCTTGTTTTTTTTCTTGTACAGCGATACCGTGGGCAATTTGCTCGCCATCAATTTCAGTATCAAATTGCCATTGCCAACCTAACTCAGAAGGGAAGCCAATGCCCGCATAACTTAAATCATTACTAACAAACCATGCTTGTGCGGCACCCAAATAAAGCTGTTTTACCCATATTTCTTTGCCTTCACTATTACTGATTGCCATTTCATGAATTGAAATTCGGTTTTGAAAATCAGCCAATTGGCCAAGCATTTTTAAAGCAATTTGTAGCTTTTCATTCGCATCTAGGCTTTCGTTATCTAGATCGCCAATACTTTGCCAGCTCGCCAGTAATGGGGGAGGTAATTGTACTTGCAGTGAGCGCAATTGCTGGCTGAGCTGGATTAATTGACTATTGAGCGCGTTTTCATCGGTCTCAAGCTGGCTTTGTTTTTGAATTAGCGCAGTGCGCTTTTCTGCCAGCTCAGAGGTGTTCTTTTGACGATTCTGGTTTAGCTGTTTGAGTTGTGTTTGCTCTGCATCGAGTAAGATTAATGTTTGTTGCATCGAGGTTTTTTTTTCTAGCCAATGTGTTTCTAACTCACTAGTTTGTTGTTCTATTTGTAACCACTGATTAACGAGGTTTTCAAGTTCGCTAACCGGATCAGCTAAGCTTGAGAATGAGCTTAGTAAAATAACTGCCCCAACAGATTTTATAAAACGTTGCATATGCTAAGTAATGCCCTAAAAGTAATAACCATTTACAGTACAAAGCCAAGCTCTGGCTTTAACTTTATAAAATTAAAAACCTTGATTTTTAAGCGCTTAAACTTAATTTTTTACGCCACTCATGCACCCAAGTTTACTGTGCATTTACAGTCGCGTTACGTAAGTTTAAAAGTGTGAAAAATAGTACAATGATTGACAAAATAATACAAGTGATAACATTTCGCATTTACATTAATATTACTCAGTGCTAGGATTCCGCCGAACTTAAATCAACGTGCTTAAATGACTTGCTACAAAAACAACGTGTTAGCAAGTTCCCTGCTAATGGAGCTAAAATGGGTAAAATGACTAATAAACGCCGAACTTATATAAAACCGCTGGCTGCTTTTGTTACCGCAACTTTATCAACTTGGGCGTCTGCTCAAGGAGCTGAAAATATACAAGAGCTATCAGTAACCAAAGCAAAAACGCAATCGGAACAAAGCTATAAAGTTGAAAAATCATCATCAATAAAGAACACCCAGCCGTTGGTTGATACTGCAAAATCAATAACGGTTATTAACAAAGCTGTGATGAAAGATAGAAATGTAGATAGTTTGCAAGATGCGTTACGTAATGTTTCGGGTATTTCATTGGCGGCGGGTGAAGGCGGTGCGCCAGCTGGTGACAGTTTATCTATTCGTGGTTTTAGTGCTGCCAATGATATTTTTATCGATGGTATTCGTGATATTGCCGGGTACGACCGTGATACTTATAACGTTGAGCAAATCGAAGTTGCAAAAGGCCCAAGCTCAGCAACAACAGGTCGAGGTTCAACGGGCGGTAGTATTAACTTAACTACAAAAACGGCGACGTTGGATGAATTTAATGATGCTTCGCTGCGTTTAGGCACAGAGAGTGATTACCGCGCGCAAATAGATAGTAACTTTAAAGTGGCTGAAACATCAGCGCTACGTGTCAATTTACTGGTTGATAAAGGGGATGTTGCTGGGCGTGATCATGTTGAAAAAGAAAAACAAGCAGTCGCGGTTTCGTTTGCGACTGGTTTAGGAACCAATAGCCGTTTTAATCTTAATGCTGATTATCAGAATCAAGATAATATGTCTGATTACGGTATTCCGTGGGTTGGTTCTAGCCCTGTTGCTGAACTTGCTGGTAGCGAAAATGCAGCGCCACCGGTGAATTTCACTAATTTTTACGGTAACGTATATCGTGATTTTGAAGATATCGAAGCGTATTCAACAACTGCAAAGTACGAGTATGACTTGTCGCAAACAACCATGCTACGTGCCCAAGGTCGCATTGGCCGTGTAGAGCGAAAAGATACAGTAACAGCGCCGCGTTTTATTGATGTAAAAACAACAACTGATATCAGAATGAGCGACGTTAAAAATCGTGATACGCGCAATGAATTGGCAACACTGCAACTTGATTTAGTTGGTGAGTACTATTTTGCTGGTGTAAAACATAATGTGGTTACTGGTGTTGAATTAACTAACGAGACATTTAGCCGTTGGAATGTAACTGCATTGGTAGCTGATAATTTAAAGAACGAACCAGCGCTGAATGATTTATACAACCCAGATGCTTATTTACCTTACACTGGTGAGTATGGTCGTGATGGCACTAGTACTGAAGCGGTTGCTAAAACCCGTGCAATTTATGCATTCGATACAATTACATTTAATGAATATTGGCAATTAACTGCGGGTTTACGTTCAGAGCAGTACGATAGCGATTATCAGTATGATTACAAGGATCCAGCATTAATGATCTCAACTAGCGATACCATGACTAGTTGGAACGCATCTGCCGTATATAAGCCAAGTCAAAATAGCAGCATTTACTTTGGTGCAGGTAACTCGTATAACCCATCGGCTGAAGGCATTGCAGTATCTACTCGTGGTAATTCAAGTGAGTTAGATCCGGAGAAGAGCCAAAGCTATGAGTTAGGCACTAAATGGAATTTACTTGATGATAAGTTGATGACCAGTGCCGCTATTTTTAGAACGGTTAAAACTAATGCGCGCGTGGATGATCCTAATAGTGATCAGCGTGGTGTTGAAGTGCTTGATGGTGAGCAACGAGTGCAAGGTTTAGAGTTGTCTGCAACAGGTATTATCACTGACGAATTAAGTATTATCGGTTCTTATACCTATCAAGATAGCGAAGTTACTGAATCTACGGTTGATGGTGATGTTGGGCATAACTTGGCTCGAGCACCTAAAAATAGCTACAGTGTTTGGGCTCGATATGACTTTAGCGACGCGATAGCTGCAGGTTTTGGCGCACAATATATTGGTGGGCGTTATAATGGTAATTCAGCGACCAGTCGTAAAGCCGATAGTTATGTTTTGTTCGATATGATGCTTTCTTATCAAGCAACTGAGCAGTTAAGCATTCAGTTTAATGGTGAGAATTTAACGGATGAAGATTATGAAGATAAACTAGGTGGCGGACACTTTATTCCTGGTCGAGGTCGTTATTTTACACTAACGGCTAGTTATTCTTTCTAATTACAAACTAATGTTTGTTGAATAGGTTAAAGCTTATTAAACAGGTTAATGCTTATTAGCCTGTTTTTTTAAGATTTGGGAACTTCCATGCTATTAAAAATACCAGACTTGCTCAGTGCTGATGAAGTCGCTTATTGCCGTAATGTTTTATTGGCCGCGCAATGGACTGATGGCAGTGTTACCGCAGGTTATCAATCAACTAAGACCAAAAATAACTTACAATTACCTGAGCAAAGCGCTGCAGCCAAAGAGCTCGGTGATATAGTTATGGGCGCTCTGGCTCGCAGTGATCTATTTATGTCAGGGGCGTTGCCTGCAAAAATTTTTCCACCTTTATTTAACTGTTACCAAGGTGGCCAATCGTTTGGTATTCATGTTGATAATGCGATTCGACAAGTACCTGGCACACCAGTGAAAATTCGTACGGATTTATCAATGACGTTATTTTTGAGCGAACCAGAAGACTATGATGGTGGCGAACTCGTTATTGAAGATACTTATGGCTCTCACATAGTAAAACTCCCTGCAGGTAGTATGGTGTTGTATCCATCAACCAGTTTACATAAAGTCACTCCCGTAACTCGGGGGCGACGTTTAGCTTCATTTTTTTGGTTGCAGAGCATGGTTAATAGCGATGAAAAGCGTGGTTTGCTATTTGAGTTGGATATGTCGATTCAAAGCTTGCGCGAAAAAGTCAGCGATAGCCCTGAGATTGTTAGGTTAACTGGTGTGTATCATAATTTATTAAGGCAATGGGCACAGACGTAAACAGGTTGTAGTGATGTGTATTTAAACTCAAAATATAAAAGTATATATTTATAAGGCGCTACCACGATTGGTTAAGTGATAGCGCTTTTTAGATCTTACAATGCACATTATTAAATATGTTATTGAAATAGTAGTTAATTAAGACTTTTTTTTGCAAAGCTAACAATTACCAGTAAATTTGCGATAAACCATAAGTCTTTAATAACAAAAAGGCCTAATCTTGCAAGTAGTGTTGAGCTGTCAAAAGCTCCTTCAGCTGAGAATAAAAATGTCTGCGTCATTAAAAATACGGCACTGCAGCCAAGAGCCGCAACATAAATGGCTAATGGATGCTTTTTAATGATAGCCAAAGCGAGTGCTAAAGCAAAAAAGATGTCGTACGCACCAATTAGATTAGACGCTGTTTGCACTGAAAATAAGGTATATAACCAAGACATAAAAATAGAGGTTGATACCAGTGATATAATTCCATTTGCTTCAAACTCGTAAAATTTCATACCACCAATCCAAATAAGCACTAATGCAACAGGAAAGAAGTTCAAAATTACCATGCCTTGAGCTGACAAGCGCTGCGGTTTATAAAGGTAAATAGCGAGAGAAACAAGTGCGGTGTACTTAATTATACCTTGCCCAGAGCCTATAATTGGGAAGCCACCTAAGTCAGTCATCCAGCGGCTTTCACTTAATAAGGTAACAAGCGGTATAACGGCAAGAGTGATCAGGCTAACAAAAGCAGGGGTCTGAAAACGTGATTGTTTTAAACTTAAAATAATAAATAAAGCGGTTACTAAAAAAGCCACTCCAGCGAGTATTGATTGCCCAGTTTTAGGGATTACATTGGCTAATTGATAAAAATTGAAAATAGCATGCACATTATTTACCCCTGCTCCTAATAAGAGGCTAAGACCCAATAGCGATAAGCTAATAATTAGCAGTGAATGAATACTGTAACGAGTATAGGTTGGTTGCATTTTTGATAGGTGATTAAATATAGATACTGTAAAAGAGTGGTAAACGAGACTTTTTATTTCAAAAAATATAAAAAAACCAGCTTATTGAAGCTGGTTTAAGTTTTGCTATTTATACCCATTTGGGTTGTTACTTTGCCAACGCCACGTATCTTTCATCATCACATCGATACCACGCTCTGCTTGCCAATCAAGTTCACTAAGAGCTTTTTCAGGCGCTGCATAACAAGCTGCAATATCACCTGGGCGACGAGGTGATACCTGATACGGAATATCTTTACCACAGGCTTTGCTAAATGCGTTGAGCATTTGTAGCACCGAATAACCATTACCGGTGCCAAGATTGTAAACATGGGCACCGGTATCTTGGTTTATTTTATTAAGTGCCTTTAAATGACCAAGCGCTAAGTCAACAACATGGATGTAATCACGCACACCAGTACCATCAACCGTATCATAGTCATCGCCGAAGATACCCAGCTGCTTTAATTTACCCACTGCCACTTGCGCTATGTAAGGTAATAAGTTGTTTGGAATACCATTGGGATCTTCACCAATTAGGCCTGACTCGTGCGCACCTACGGGATTAAAGTAACGCAAAATTGCAAATGCAAAGCGCTCATCTGATTTAGCGATGTCTTGTAACATCATTTCAACCATCAGTTTTGATGTGCCGTATGGATTAGTAGTGCCACCTACCGGGAAATCTTCTTGAATTGGTAGGCTTGCTGGATCACCATATACTGTTGCCGATGAGCTAAATACGAGTTTAAACACACCTGCATCGCGCATAGCATCAACGAGAGTCAGCGTACCTTGCACGTTATTTTGGTAATACTCAATGGGTTTCACCATTGATTCACCTACAGCCTTTAAACCGGCAAAATGAATAACACTCTCAATCGTATGTTTTGCAAAAACGCTGGCCAAAAATGTTTTATCAAGGATGTCACCTTGATAAAAGTTTACAGTTTTACCAGTGATTTTTTTTACACGCTCAAGTGATTCCACACTCGAGTTGCTTAAATTATCAATGATAACAACATCATTATCTTGTTGTAATAATTCAACAACAGTGTGTGAGCCTATGTATCCCGCGCCACCTGTTACTAAAATTGTCATGAAATCTCCATATATAAGGTGAAGGTGTATAGTTGTAATTTCATCATAAATAGCACTTCAATACATGCTTTATCTGATCTTTTTGTTGTTCCATGATGTTACGGTATCAATTAATCATAGTTAACTGGTGTCTGGTTACATATTTTACATAAATGATAACAATGAGACTAAATAGTATTAAGCTATAGTTAAGTTGTTAGTGCTATTATTTCAACTATATTAGCCCAAGGGCATTTTGGAGATAGACAATGAATACATTTAAAAAAGTAGCGATGGCTATGTTAGTTGTACTGCCTGTATTTGCTCAAGCAGGAGAAGCTGTCGTTAAATGGCAAGACTTCAATGACTACCGCGATGTACGTCCTTCAAATGAACCTAAGGGCTCCTTCCATAAACATGTAGCGAGCAGTTTTGAAAAGCACTTTAATAAACTGGCAGAAAAGTTGCCCGAAGGATATAAGTTTAATGTTGAAGTGACTGAGCTGGATTTAGCCGGTGATGTACGCTTTGGCGGTATGAATGATTTACGTATTGTAAAACCAATTTATTTTCCACGCATTGAGTTTCAATATTCGGTTACTGATAAAGACGGTAACGTGATTAGTCAAAGCGATAAAGTCGAATTAAAAGATATGGGCTTTATGGATAAAATTAAAATGGGCCGTGATGAACAGTTTTACTATGATAAACGTTTGATCACTGATTGGTTTGATAAAGAATTACTGCCAGTTGTTACCCCAAGCTAAATTAAGAGTAAAAAGCGCTACAGTTTAATGATAGCGCTTTTATAGTTACTTGAACGTTGCGAGTAATTGCAGTAACTGTTGTAATTTAATAACAGTGGTTTTTAGCTTTTCTTCACTAAAACCTTCTGAACTTAAGCTTTCTACATCTGCAGCTACATCTAATACATAAGGTTTGAAGCGTTTTGCTTCAAAGGTAAAACCAGCATCGGCAGGAAATAACGCTGTAAATTTACCTAAGCCTTGTTGTTGCAACTCATCTAATTTTTTATCTGCGTCAAGAGACTGGCGATAAACAATTTTTAAGTTGGCATTGAGTTGTTCAATAATTGAATCCATTTTTTTCCTAAAGCTTTAGACCGCAATGCCGATATAATACGGGTAATAAGCTAAAAAGTCAGGTATGAGCTATGAATATATCAGGTGGAAATCTACCGGCCATGAGTGGCGCGGGTCAAAGTGGCGAAGTATACAGCGCAGCATTGGCAAAAAAACAGCAAAAAGCGGATGGTGCAGCAGCACTGGCACTTATTGAAGGTGCCGCTAGTTCGAGCGCTGCACAAACGCCAGCAAAATCAGTTACAGCTTCGCTTGGCAATAACGTTAACGTATACGTTTAAGTCTTGTGTTTATAAAAGCTTGAGGTCAATCGGCGTTTTACTTTTTTGACCGCCGATTTCGCGCATCAGCTTTGGTACTAAAAATCCTGGCAATGCGATAAGCATTTCGGCCATGATTTTGCGTGCCTGTGATTCGTCGATATCAAAATGACTCGCTCCTTCAACTTTATCAAGTAAATATAAATAATAAGGCAGTACGTCGGCATCAAATAACGCTTCGCTTAATGCGACTTGCGCTTCGCTGGTATCATTTACATCTTTTAATAGCACCGCTTGATTGAGCAATGTGACACCTACCTTTTTGAGTTTTTGCATTGCCACTTTAAAATCATCATCAATCTCGTTGCCATGGTTAATGTGATTAATAAACACAATTTTAAGTGGAGACTTTGCAAAACGTTCGCACAATTGGTCAGTAATGCGAGATGGGATCACCACCGGTAGGCGGCTATGAATTCGCATTCGTTTAATTTGTGGTAATTGTTCAAGCTCATCCATAAACCAACTAATTGCGTCGTCTTTGGCCATTAACGGATCACCACCACTTAAAATCACCTCGTTAATATTAGCATCCGATTTTATGTAATCGAGCGCTGCAATTAAGCTGCGTTTATTTAGCTGATTTTCTTGGTATGGAAAATGGCGACGAAAGCAATAACGGCAATTAACGGCGCAACCAGTTTTAAACATCACTAAAACTCGGGATTTATATTTGTGTAATAATCCTGGTTGAGCGTTGTTTTGCTCTTTTAATGGATCTTTATCAAAACCTGTTTTAGCGATAAACTCTTGGTGGCGCGGCATGACTTGCAGCAGTAATGGGTCATTAATATCGCCATAACGCATTTTTTTGATAAAAGGCACAGGCACACGTACCGGGAAAAGAGCTCGTGCTTTGAGGTCTTTTTCGTCGGCCATGCTTGATAAACCTAGCATTTCTAGCAAGGTGCGTGGGCAAGTAACAACATTAGCTAATTCTTTTTGCCAGTTTATATGCAAATTTGCTTCATTTCTTTGTATCATTGGTAGGTAGATTACTCGAAATTATTAGATAGAGGAAACGATGGCGAATTATAGCACCAACGAGTTCAAGGGCGGCCTAAAAATTATGATGGACGGCGAGCCTTGCAGTATTTTAGAAAATGAAATGGTAAAACCTGGTAAAGGCCAAGCGTTTAACCGTGTTCGTATTCGTAAACTTATCTCTGGCAAAGTACTTGAAAAAACTTTTAAATCAGGTGAGTCAGTAGAGGGTGCTGATGTAATGGATACCGATCTTGCGTATCTTTACACTGATGGTGAGTTTTGGCATTTCATGAATAACGAAACATTTGAACAAATCGCAGCTGATGAAAAAGCGCTTGGCGATGCTGGTAAATGGTTAGTTGAAAATGATGTATGTACTATTACTTTGTGGAACGGCAATCCAATAGCTGTTGCACCACCTAACTTTGTAGAGCTTGAGATCACTGAAACAGATCCTGGTCTTAAAGGCGACACAGCAGGTACTGGTGGTAAGCCAGCAACGCTAAGTACTGGTGCTGTTGTGCGTGTACCATTATTCGTACAAATCGGTGAAGTAATTAAAGTCGACACCCGTAACGGCGAATATGTAAGCCGTGTTAAGTAACTTTAATATAGCTTAATAAATCCCAGCTTAAGCTGGGATTTTTTTTGGAGAAAATATGTCAGCAGATCTTTGGCAACCAAGCGCACAAGTAAATACTTTGGCACAACGAGCCGCAATTTTACGCACTATTCGGGAATTCTTTTACCAACGCCACGTTATGGAAGTTGATACGCCTAGTTTAAGTGCAGCGAGTGTTACTGATGTTCATTTAGCGAGTTTTAAAACGCAGTTTATTGGCCCCGGTTTCGCGAAAGGCTTACCGCTTTACTTACAAACATCACCAGAATTTGCCATGAAGCGATTATTGGCAGCCGGCAGTGGTGCTATTTACCAAATTTGTAAGGCATTTCGTAACGAAGAGGCGGGCAGCCATCATAATCCTGAGTTTACTATGTTGGAATGGTATCGCCCTGGGTTTGATGAGTTTGCGCTGATGGATGAAATTGATGAATTAATGCAGCTTATCTTAAATGTTCCACCTGCAGAGCGTTTAACCTATCAAGATGCTTTTACCAAAGCATTAGGACTTGATCCGCTCAGTGCCACTATTGAACAGTTACAAACACTTGCCTGTGAACAGGGGTTTGCTGATATCGCTAAGCATGAAACTCACCGTGATACGTTACTACAATTATTATTTTGTATGAAAGTTGAGCCAAAAATTGGCCAACAAAAACCTTGTTTTATTTATCATTTTCCTGCATCGCAAGCCGCACTGGCGAGTATTTGTGAGCATGATATTAGAGTCGCTGGGCGGTTTGAGCTTTATTATCAGAACATGGAACTGGCGAATGGTTTTAATGAGCTCACCAATGCACAGGAGCAAGCTAAACGTTTTACTGAAGATAATGCATACCGCAAAGCAAATAACTTAACACAAGTGCCTATGGACACCCGTTTAATTGCCGCTCTTGAGCATGGTTTACCACAATGCGCAGGAGTAGCATTAGGGGTTGATAGGTTAGTGATGTTAGCAACGCAAAAAAACACGATAAAAGAAGTCATCGCGTTTGATGTAGGCAGGGCTTAAAAGGCTCAAGATTCAAGGTTAAGAAAAGGTAAAAGTAATCTAGCTTTTACCTTTTAACTTATCCCTTGAAACTCGTTTTTATAACTCGTAGATAAATGTGACGCCGGCAACCATTGGTTCGCCAAGCTGAGTGTATGTGTGAGTTGCATACCCTTCGCGTGGGTCGTTACCAAATTCAAAACCACGTGTAGGCACTTCTTCATCAAATACGTTACGTGCCCAAGCGCGAATTGACCATTGCTCAGCCTCGTAACCAGTAGTTAAATTAACTAAATTAATGTTCGGTGCCTGCGAGTTGTGGCTATCTGAGAAGTAATAATTATCTTTACCTTCAATACCGATTGTAGCAAATAACTCATCAGTAAAGTTATAGCGAGCCGTGAATGCATACTGGTATTTAGGCGCTTGTGATTGCTCGCGACCATCTTGATCTAGACCAGATTGAGCGACAAAGTCATTGATTTTAGTATGTAAATAACCAGCGCTGCCGGTGAAAAATAAGTCATCAGTTAATTGGTAACTGCCTTCAATTTCAAGGCCGTAATTCTCTCCAGAGCTGGCGTTATCAATATAACCGGTAAACTTTTGGTCTTCCACTTTCCAGGCTTTTAACTGCATATCTTCGCGATACATATAAAAGGCCGCTAAGCGTAGAATAAATTTCTCATCTAAAGAGCTACCTTTAACGCCAAATTCACCACTCCATAGGTACTCTGGTGCGAAACTAGTGTGGTTTTTAAAGAAATCAGCATCAAGGTTTAAACCGTCATCTTTTGCTTTGGCGAGTGCTTCTGAGTTAATCCCTCCTGCTTTGTAACCACGAGTTAGGCTGGTATAAATCATGGTACGGTCAATGACTTGATACTCAAGGGCAAGTTTACCACCGACCATCACATCATCAGTACTTTCAATAAAACCATTATTATCGGTGTAATCACCTTGGTATTGCTCAACGCGTAAGCCTGTTATTAAGGTGGTTTTATTACCAATCGGCGTTGCTAGTTGGCCGTAAATTGCGGTATTACTAGTTTCATAAGTTGAAGCGAATGGAGCTGCAAGCCAAGTGTATTGGCGTTCTAAATCAACATTACGGGCTTGATAATAAAGTCCCGTAACCCAGTTACCACCTTTGCCATTAAATTGCAGTTCAGCAGCCTGGTCTTGACGATCTCGAAAGTAGCTATCGGTTGAGCTATAACCATCGGGGTGTAGTCCTGCACCGCATAACTGCGACTTATTAATATCGTTACATACCCAGTCTTCATCAAAGCTATAAACTAAATCACTATCAATACCTGATAAGTTTAAACTGACATCAAACCAACCAAAGCCAGTGTAGATGTTGGCAAGACCTACCGCGATACTTTCTTGGTTATCTTGGCCTGGGTGATCGGCTACACTATTACGGCTATTATCAAGCGTAAATGCATCGTAGCCGTTATTGATATCAATATAATGAACACTTAATTCAGTGCGAAGATGATCTGTAAGTTGGCTGTGTAGTTTAAAACGACTAACCAGTTCATCTTGCTGTTGTGTTGACTCGTTTAAATATAGGTTATCAACATAACCATCAGACTCACGTTGATAAATACTAGCGCGCACTGCGGTGCTGTCTGTAATACCAATACCTGCGGCAACACCCGCTTCATAACTGTTGTAGTTACCTGCGCCTAGCTGCACTTTGACGCTTGGATCAAAAGTTGGATCGGCTGATTCCATTTGGATCATACCAGCCATACCATCAGCACCAAAGCGAGTACCTTGCGGACCGCGATAAATCTCAACTTGGTTTACATCAAACAGTAATGAACTACCACCTAAGCCGGAATAATTAATGCCATCAATCACTAAGCCAACAGAAGGGTTAATAGGGTCAACAAATTGTGAGCGTAAACCAACCCCTCGAATTTGGATGTAACGGCCACGAGAAGCACCAGCGGTAAAATTTACGTTGGCAGCACTGGCAAGCATTTCGTCTAGAAAACTAGCACCTCGGTCATTAATTTCGCGTTCGCTAAATAAACTGGCACTGGCACTAAGGGTTTGAATGCTTTCTTTTTGAAAGTCTCCGGTGACGAGTATTTTTTCAAGTTCAGTATCTTCAGCAAAAGCTGGGGCGCTTATCAAAGGTAAAAGCGCGGCAGTAATTAAAGACAGGCGTAATTTCATTCTATTACTTAACTCCATTTTAAGGACTTGCATGATAGCAACTATTCTCATTAAAGTCGTGATACCAGTTATATTTATGTGCTATAAACGCGCACAGTATACATAATAAGGAATACAAATATGACCTTTAAAGTTGACTTTAAAGTACGCGACTACGAATGCGATTTACAAGGCATTGTAAATAATAGTGTGTATTTTAATTACCTAGAGCATGCGCGCCATGAGTTTTTGCATGCGAATGGGGTTGATTTTGCTCAGCTTACTCGCGATAAAATTAATTTAGTCGTAATGCGTAGCGAGATGGATTATAAGCAATCACTAATGCCCGGAGATGAGTTTTATGTCGCTGTAGAGCCTGAGCGTATTAGTCGCTTAAAGTTTGGCTTTCGACAAACAGTGGTAAGAAAGCATGATGAAAAAGTGATGTTAAAGGCACTGGTGATTGGCACCGCGGTGAATGAGCTAGGTCGGCCATTTTTGCCCGATCAAGTTGATCTACTATTTAAGCCTGAGTAATTTTCCGGTGCCACCTTTTTTACTATCTTAGAACATTTTTTTACATTAAAAACATGCATTATTAACGGTATAAACTGTTATTTATTGTTATCATGTTGCAATTGAGTTTTAGGTTAGTAATTACATGAAATTAGCAGCAATCCCGATGCTTATAATCGGTTTATGTATTGGCTGCTCATCGACAGGGACAGTCACCAGTGAGCAATTAAAATACACTAAGTGGCAACTATCACGGGTTGATGGTTTAGCAATCCCTGCATCATATTCAGCATCATTAAGTTTTATTGAAGCCCTGCAAGTCAATGGTTTTGCCGGTTGTAATAAATTTTTTGGTGAAGGTCAACTTGATGATAATCATTTAACTGTGAATAAATTAGGTATGACCCGTAAATCATGCGGAGATGAGTTGGACGAGTTTGAACTGCAGTTTTTAAATGCGTTAAAGCAAGGTGTGCCACTGCAAATTCAAGATCAGCAATTGGTTTTAAATGGCGAGCAAACATTTGCGTTTATTCCCGCAAGTTGATCTCTTGCAGGCTTGCAATATCTAACGTACACTCGTTAGCGAACAATATATAGAATTTTACTTGTCGGAGTGCCTTGAGTTTTTAACTTAAAGGCTGAGATCGCGAAAGCGGGATCCGTGAACCTGATCAGGCTAACACCTGCGTAGGGAACAAGCTGCCTAAAACGGGTGCTTGTGCGCCAGTTTTGGGCATAAGCACTGTGGCTGCCAAGGTTGGTAGTGCTTTTTTGTAACACCAATCTACGATCCATGTAGCATTTGCTACTCTCTATTGCGTTGCTTTTTATCGCACAGCAGTATCTGACAAGACAACCCTTTTAGCAATGAGGTAAGTCATGTCAAACACATCAAATAAACCGTCTCGCCGCGAAACTCGTGCGGCTGCATCAGATTATATTTATAACCTTACTGGGCAACCATTTCCAAGCTCACACAAAGTTTATGTACAAGGTACGCAAGATAATGTGCGTGTTGGTATGCGTGAAATTACTTTGAGTGATACCTTTATCGGTGGCACCGATGAAAACCCAGTGTACGAATCAAATGCACCACTGCGTGTTTATGATACGTCAGGCCCATACACAGATCCTGATTTTACTCTAGATGTTCGTAAAGGGCTGGATAAGTACCGCGAACAGTGGATTGAAAGCCGTGGCGATACTGAAATTTTAGGCTCAGTCAGCTCGCAGTTTTCTCAGCAACGCATGGCAGATGAAGGCCTTGATCATATTCGTTTTGAGCATCTCCCAAAAATTCGCCGCGCTAAAGCCGGTAAAAATGTCACGCAAATGCATTATGCTCGCCAAGGTATTATCACACCGGAAATGGAATATGTCGCAATTCGTGAAAACATGGGCCGTGCGCAACTTCAAAAAGAGTTATTAGCACAGCAGCACCAAGGCGAGTCGTTTGGTGCGAGTATCCCTGAGTTTATTACTCCTGAATTTGTGCGTGATGAAATTGCCCGTGGTCGTGCGATTTTACCTAACAACATTAATCACCCAGAAACCGAGCCGATGATTGTAGGGCGCAATTTTTTAGTGAAAGTGAACGCTAATATTGGCAACTCATCAGTTAGCTCATCTATTGAAGAAGAAGTTGAAAAAATGGTCTGGTCAACCCGCTGGGGCGCTGACACAGTTATGGATTTATCAACGGGTCGTTATATTCATGAAACTCGTGAATGGGTAGTACGTAACTCACCAGTGCCAATTGGTACAGTGCCTATTTATCAAGCGCTTGAAAAAGTAAATGGGGTTGCCGAAGATCTAACGTGGGAAATTTTCCGCGATACTCTAATTGAACAAGCCGAGCAGGGGGTGGATTACTTTACTATTCACGCTGGGGTGTTATTACGCTACGTTCCAATGACGGCAAAACGTGTCACTGGGATTGTGTCGCGTGGCGGTTCAATTATGGCGAAATGGTGTTTAGCGCATCATAAAGAAAACTTCCTTTATACTCATTTTGAAGATATTTGTGAGATTTTGAAACAGTACGATGTGTGTTTCTCATTAGGAGATGGCCTGCGTCCTGGTTCAATTGCAGATGCCAACGATGACGCGCAATTTAGTGAACTGCGTACGTTAGGTGAGCTGACCAAAATCGCGTGGAAACACGATGTACAAGTGTTTATTGAAGGCCCAGGGCATGTGCCAATGCATATGATCAAAGCTAATATGGAAGAGCAGCTTAAGCATTGCGACGAAGCACCTTTTTACACCCTTGGCCCGCTGACAACTGACATAGCCCCAGGCTATGACCATATCACCTCTGGTATTGGGGCGGCGCAAATTGCATGGTATGGCTGTGCAATGCTGTGTTATGTCACACCAAAAGAGCATTTAGGTTTACCAAATAAAGAAGACGTTAAAGAAGGGCTGATCACTTATAAAATTGCCGCTCATGCCGCCGATTTAGCCAAAGGTCATCCCGGAGCGCAAGAGCGTGATAATGCGTTATCAAAAGCGCGTTTTGAGTTCCGCTGGCATGACCAATTTAATATTGGTTTAGACCCTGTTCGTGCTCGTGAATACCATGACGAAACACTGCCACAAGAATCTGGCAAAGTAGCGCATTTTTGCTCTATGTGTGGGCCAAAATTCTGCTCAATGAAAATCACCCAAGAAGTACGAGAATACGCTAAAGATCTAGAAGCCAGAGGCATAGATCCTAACAACGTAGGTGATGCTATTGAGATCAAAATGGTCGATGTTGAAGCCGAGATGCAAGCTAAATCAGCCGAATTTAAACAAAGCGGCTCAGAGATTTATCATAAAGCGGTTTAACCAAAAGGAGCTAGGTACTAGGGAAGAGACTAGGTTTTAGGATGTTGTTAACCTA
>NZ_JACJEE010000048.1:0-21384 GCF_014163915.1 Pseudoalteromonas sp. SR41-8 | reverse complement strand
TAAACTCAAGTTTTACTCGACTAACTGATTAACTCTTGCCTCGCTAAGCGTTGCTGTCTGCCGTCTCAGTGGGGTCGCATTATAGGGCGCGGCGAATTTTACGCAAGCGTTTTTTAAAGAAAACTATAAAAAACATGCCTTACGCTTGCTTTTTAGCCAAGATGCTTAAAAACACATCTAAAAAATAGATAATCGCTATTGTTCAATCCTTCTAAAATAGGGTTTCACATTCATATACGTTGATATTAATAACACTAGTATTGTATATATGAAATTTCATATATACACTTAATGGATATTGTCAGTCAGAATATTTAATTTACATGTCCCAAAGTAATAGCTCAAAGCAAAGTGTGCTCTTTCTGTGCACTGAGAATTCAGCCCGTTCACAAATGGCAGAAGTATTACTGAGAAATAAAGCGGGAGAGATTTTTGATGTTTATAGTGCAGGGATCGCTCCTAAAGATATTGATCCTAGAACAATTAATTGTTTGCAAAAGTTTAACTTGCCGATAACTGAGCTCAGCGCAAAACATATAGCTGAGTTTACAGATAAGACTTTTGATTATGTTATTACGCTATGTGAAAGAGCAAACAATGAATGCAGAGCTTATAAAGGCGCACTGTTGCAACTTGCGTGGGATATTGCAGATCCAAAAGTAATGGTAGGTTTAGAGCCCTTTGTCGCAACCCTCTATGAACTTGATAAACGACTGGATATGTTTATTGACGTACACGGTAATATTAATAACCTGCAATCACATCAGTATGTGCCACTATGTAGTAGTACCATCTCAGATCAAGATAACGAGTTATCGATAGATCCAAGCATATTTTATAAATGCTTAACTGATCAGATCCGATTAAAAACTTTAATGTTAACCAACTACTATGGCGAGTTATGTGTTTGCGAATTAATGGTAGCACTGCAAGAGCAAAGCCAACCAAAGGTATCGCGTAACTTAGCCGTATTAAAGAAAGCCGGCATCATTACAGATAGAAAGCACGGACAATGGGTGTTTTACCAAATTAATCCAAGATTGCCACAATGGAGCAAGACGATTATTAGTACAACCACTGAAAGTAATCTCCATCTGATCATCAACAGCCTTAAGCGATTAGCGACTATGCATAAACGACCTAATAAAGTGAGCTTTTGCAGTTAACGATAACTTTAATAAACACAGCACAATTTAACATTGGCTAACGTAATGAAGCGCTAGCTTTACCGCACTTACAACCCAACAATTAATCAGGATGTAATTATGACAGTAAAAGTAGGTATAAATGGTTTTGGCCGTATGGGCCGATTATCAATGCGCGCAGCATTTGATTGGCATGATATAGAAATTGTCCATATTAACGATCCAGGCGGTAATGCTGAAACATTCGCTCATTTAATGACGTTTGATTCAGTACACGGTAAATGGCATCACGAAGCAAGTCATACTGAAGATACTATTATAATTAATGGTAAAACAATTGCTTTTACGCAAAACACTAAAACAGAACAGACTGATTGGTCAAACTGTGATGTCGTTATTGAAGCGTCGGGTAAAATTAAAACCAAGGCACTACTGCAAGCTTACCTAGATCAAGGTGTAAAACGCGTTGTTGTTACAGCACCAGTAAAAGAAGAGGGTATTTTAAATGTAGTAATAGGTGTAAACGACCACCTTTATAATAAAGAGATTTACCCAATCATTACCGCTGCATCATGCACAACTAACTGCTTAGCACCAGTAGTAAAAGTTATTCATGAAAAGATTGGTATCAAGCATGGCTCAATCACCACCATTCATGACATAACCAACACCCAAACAATTATTGATGCGCCGCATAAAGACTTACGCCGTGCACGTTCATGCGGCACAAGTTTGATCCCCACTACAACTGGTTCAGCTACTGCAATAACGCATATATTTCCAGAGTTAAAAGGTAAACTAAATGGCCATGCTATTCGCGTTCCGCTAACTAACGCATCAATTACTGACTGTGTATTTGAACTTGAGCGCGGTACCACCGTTGCTGAAGTAAATAAATTACTTAAGAATGCTGCTGAAAATGAACTAAAAGGCATTATGGGCTACGAAGAACGCCCACTGGTATCTATTGACTACAAAACCGATCCTCGTTCCAGCATCATTGATGCGCTATCAACCATGGTGATCAACGACACTCAAGTAAAACTTTATGTGTGGTACGACAATGAATGGGGCTACGCGAACCGAACTGCGGAACTGGTACGTAAAGTTGGTCTAGCTGACAAGGAATAATTAACCGTGGATCGATTCACAGCACTCTCCCCACAAATAAAACAATATTTGATCATTACCGGTAATTACTGGGCATTTACTTTAACTGATGGCGCATTGCGGATGCTCGTGGTGCTGTATTTTTATCAATTAGGTTACAGCCCACTTAGTATTGCTATGTTGTTTTTGTTTTATGAAATTTTTGGTGTGATCACCAATTTAGTGGGCGGATGGCTGGGAGCTCGATTCGGCCTGAATAAAACCATGAACATTGGCTTAGCATTACAAATTGTGTCTTTGGCAATGCTTATGGCACCTGTAGATACACTCACCGTAATTTATGTGATGGCTGCGCAGGCGCTTTCAGGGATCGCAAAAGATCTGAATAAAATGAGCGCCAAAAGCGCTATTAAGTTACTAGTACCAAAAGACGCGCAAGGCCAGCTTTTCAAATGGGTGGCTATTTTAACGGGTTCTAAAAATGCGTTAAAAGGTGTTGGCTTCTTTTTAGGTGGCGTACTGCTGACTTTGCTAGAGTTTCATGGCGCAATGCTAATCATGATCTGCATGCTCACTATGGTTTGGCTATTTAGTTTATTCGCATTAAAAGAAGATTTAGGCAAAGCTAAAAATAAAGCCAAATTTAGTGAGCTATTCTCTAAGAGCAAAGCAATTAATGTACTTTCTGCGGCACGACTATTTTTATTTGCCGCCAGAGATGTTTGGTTTGTTGTGGCGCTACCGGTATCTTTAGCGGCTACATTTGCCTGGGATCACTGGTGGGTTGGCGGCTTTATGGCATGCTGGATTATTGGTTATGGCATAGTGCAGTCTTTTGCGCCTTATATTACAAACATAATGAGTACAGGAAAAAAATCAGTTCAGGTGCCCTGTGGCCGTAGCGCTTTTTTATGGGCCAGTTACTTAACAGCTATACCGGCCATTATTGCCTTAGCTCTGCATTTTGACTTTTATATACAAGCATCCGTTATTATCGGTTTACTGATATTTGGTGCGGTGTTTGCGATTAACTCATCATTGCATAGCTATTTAATTGTAAGCCTTGCTGATAGTGATGGCGTGTCACTTGATGTGGGCTTTTACTATATGGCAAATGCCATGGGCAGATTATTAGGCACAGTGCTTTCGGGCTGGGTATATCAACAACACGGGCTAGAAGCTTGCTTGTGGATCTCAAGCTGCTTTATTGCCCTAGCAGCATTGTTATCGCTCGCGTTACCAAAGAGTAATCAATAGTCATTAAAATCAATCGTTGGTAAACTCTCAAAACCTGGTTTTGCAAATAAATAGCCTTGCATTAATTCTATGCCCGCTGCTTTTAGCCAAGTATATTCCTGAAGAGTCTCTATCCCTTCAGCTAGCGGAGTGATATTTAGATCACGAAACATATTTAAGCTATGGGTCACAATTGCTTGGCGTACTTTATCTGAATCTATATTGCGAATAAGCTCCATATCTAACTTAATAATATCAGTCTGAAAATCGGCTAATAAATTAAGTCCTGAATAACCAGATCCAAAATCATCCGTGGCTGTTGTAAAACCTAACGACTGGTAATACTCAACCACTCGCTTTATATGAGCACTATCTTCTATTTTCTCAACTTCAGTAAACTCAAACATAATACGTTGAGTAGGAAAATTATATTTTTTAGCGGCTTCTAATGTAGTACGAATACAGCGTTCTGGCTTATAAATAGCATTAGGTAAGAAATTAATGCTTAACATCGAATCAACGCCTAGTTTTGCGGCTAATGCAATTGCCTTAATGCGACATAGCTGGTCAAAAGTATAACGATTAGCATCATTCACTTTAGAAATAACTGAATACGCAGATTCATTATTTAAACCACGAACAAGTGCCTCATAACCAAAAATAGAGTTAGTTTGGCAATTTATAATTGGTTGAAATGCCATTGTAAAATCAAAACCAAGGCTTTCTTCATCCGTGCAATTGCTACACAACACTCTATCGCATTCCATTGATTTATCATTCACTAATTAAACCTCCCCAATCTTTTATCTTAAGGTTAGTTGTTATTTTACAACACCGCAATCAATCTTACAGAATTACAGCAAGGAGTAATTCTTCGAGAACTTTTAAAACAAACAGCTTGTTTGTCAACAGCTAAACTGATGAGAATATTTTTTACAAAAAAGTATCCAAAATATTGAGGCAAATTATCACACCTTTAAGGAAATAGCATTAAATGCCATTAACATAACCTTTAATTAGTAATATTTAATCTTAAAAATACAGACCCTATTTTTGGAACGAAAAGTGCATAAAAATATTTATTCAGACCTGAACTAAAATCAGTCAATTTTTTATCACGTAGAGGACTTTATGAAGTTGAATGCTTTTCATCCACAAATACAAATTGAATCACATAATATAAAGCAAAATAATTTAAATACACAATCGACTACAAGCAACGTAGATGTAAAGTCTCAGAATGATAAAACAAGCACTTCTGAAAACAGAAATATTGCGAACACTGACAGTAAAGAAGATGATGAAACCAAACAGCCTGAGGAAACTTCGCAGGAACAAACTCTAAAGAACATAGATCAACTACAGAATAAAATAAAAACGGTAAAAAATGACGAAACATTAACTAAAACACAGCAACAACAGCAATTAACGGAGCTAAATAAGCAATTAGATGATGAATTAAGTTTTATACAGTTAACGGTTAGAAAAAATGTCTCAACCTTAGTCAATAGCTTATTTACATCTGCAGGTAATACAAGTTCAGGATTGTTATTTAATAACAAAGCGTAAATATCGTATTGATAAAACGAACAACTGAGTAATTTTGTTTAGTAGGTATTTACTTGGAAAGCGTGTAAAAGTGGTGGCCCCTCCCAGACTTGAACTGGGGACCTAACGATTATGAGTCGTGTGCTCTAACCAACTGAGCTAAGGGGCCATTTTGTATTAGCTTATGTTTTTAAAAAACAAAGCTAAATTTTTGAAGCGTTTAACCACCTAAGCGACTAAAGCGGGTTGCAGTATAAAAAGTTTTTACTGGCTTGTCACTAGCAAAAACCTTTATTTTAACAATCAATAAGCTAACTGCTTAAATAGTAGTCGCAAAAAGCTTTTATTGGTGACTAAAGCCACTCACACGAGTACTTGTATCATGTAGGAACGACTTTAGTCGCGAATGTTTTATCTTGTTCGTACCGATTCACAAACAAGATAAAAAACGCTACGCTAAAGTTAGTGCTAAATAGCTGCCAACGCTTTGTTTTATAATACTTACTAACTCGTTATCCATATATTGGTATTCATCAGCAATATCTAATACTTGAATATCTTTATACGTTAATAAATGTCCAAATTGCGCTTTAAGTCTATTTTTGTGTTTTTGCTCCATAACAAATATGACATCAGCCCATTGCATCATTTTGGCATTCACTGTTCTCTTTGCATTAGGGCTGGTGCCTGCTGAGCTAACAGCGAGCTCTGGGTGATTTCTCCATACTTGCTCAGCCGTTGAGCTTCGCCACTGATTGCGACTACAAATGAAAAGTACATTTGTCTCTTTATGTTCCTTCATTAATTATGTACTCCTTTATTAACTGAGCAGTCACGGTTTAAAACAAACTTTTCACCAGTGAATGTTTTTACAGGGTTACCACGCTCAACTTCCCAGTGCTGCTGCCAACGTGCTGTTTCTTGCTGAGTCATTTTATCCAACGCTACTTGCTCTAGTTTTTGAAACAACAACACACTTGCTAAACGCTTATTGGCATGTTGACTGCGCTCACTCTCAACACGTACCGAAGTCCCCGTTGCTGTGTGAGTTGCTCTTACCGCTGAATCAGTAGTATTAACATGTTGACCGCCAGCGCCAGACGCGCGGCATGTTTGAAAAGTTACGCCTTTATCAAGCTTACTTTCATCAATATCGAACAGTTGCCCGCTAAAAAACCATTTTTTACGTTTATGCTTAAGCCGATACTGACTTTGACACACCCACAACATAGTACCTTGCCATGACTGAGCCAATTGCTTAGCCGCGCTATCGGCTGTTGAATCAAGTTGCAATAAAACCGACTTTAAACAGCCTCGTTCGGTTGCGCTAATAGCCTCAACAATCTCGAGTTCTATGCCTTGTGCGAGGCATTGCTTTTTAATCATTTTTAACGCTAAACTTACAGCTTTACAGCACTCAATAGGTCCTTGCCCTGCTGATAATTGCAGTAATATCATGATCAACAACCTCCATTTGTTTTGAAGGTTAAAACTGGCCGTAACTTAGCGGCCACTTCTATTAACCCTGCATCAACCATATCACTTATAACCGTTTCGCACTTTTTGTATGCTTGTGGGGCTTCGTCGTATAGCAATTCTTTATTACCACAAATAACTCTGCTGCCTAACGCTGTACGATATAAATCTTCGCGCTTATATTTATGACCTAATCGGCCATGGCATTCACCGCGCTGCCATTTTCGCCCCGCGCCGTGTGCAAGTGAAAATAAACTGGTATTGATACTTTCCTGCACTGTTAGATCATTACCACTTAACTCTGTAAATACAGGTTTTACAAGATAACTGTAATCGCCACGAGAGCCTGGGATCACTACATAGCCTTTATCACTCGGTGTAGCACCTTTTCTGTGTAACCAGCCATCGCAACCGTCAATGTTTTTAGCCGATACTAAATTATGGTTAATATCTAAGGTACACTCACCATTTGCTCGTATAGCCTCTAAAAACCGCTTAGCGATCAGCTCACGATTAAGTTCAGCAAAGCGCACCGCTTCATCATGCTTGCTCATGTAATCTTTAAAATCAGCATCACCTTCACATAAGCCATCGTGATTATGACCCGCTATATGTTCAACCAATATTGATTGCCCTAACCCACGCGAGCCTGAATGAACCAATAATTGAAGATGCTTTTTACTTAGCCCTAACTCATCTAAGGCACTTTGATTGTATATCTCATCAATAGCTTGAAACTCAGCAAAATGATTACCTCCACCAATGGTACTCAAGGCACTATCATAACCCTTGGTAGTAATATTTTTTGCCGCTTTGCTACTTTCTATGATTGAGAACCAACTTTCATCAAGTGGCAGCTCAATATGTGTAAATTTTTTGGCAAGTTTATCTAGATTTACTTTTGCTACTTTTGCTGTGGTTTGCCACAGCGCCATACCACAGCCAATATCGTTACCCACTAATGCAGGGTAAATTTTGTTGGTAGTGAAAAATGCAGCCCCGATAGGATACCCTCTACCTGGGTGTAAATCAGGCATGCCCGCAACGCGTTGCATACCATTTAGCTCTGATGTTTTGATCAGTTGCTGTATCGCCAGCCCCTCAATCCACGTATCAGCAGACGCAATAAGGCTAACTTTATCAGTTATTTTTTGGACGGATTTGCCCATAATACCAATTCCTTTTTCTTTGTTAGAAAAATAGGATTAAAACGAAATACGAATTGGCAGGTCTGGATCTATTTTGAAATCAAACGAAAGGAACGCGTTTAAACGCAATGCTTACCTAAATGTACTTAATATATAAAAGCGTGTTTAAGTAACAAGTTTCTTATCGGATAAGACCTGCAAAGGATGTTGATGTAATTGTCATAGTATTTTCTCCTTCACAGTTAGTTGATGAATCCAACACTTAGGGTAAGTGCTGAACAATTAAACGAGCGCATGATAATTAGTTTTTGGACATAAAGCAAACAAAAATTATGGCGTGTTTTATGTGCTCCTATATTTTATATATATGTTGTTACACGAGTATTTGCCCGCAGTAGGTATTTTAACTT
This sequence comes from Pseudoalteromonas sp. SR41-8, assembly GCF_014163915.1. Classification (NCBI taxonomy): domain Bacteria; kingdom Pseudomonadati; phylum Pseudomonadota; class Gammaproteobacteria; order Alteromonadales; family Pseudoalteromonadaceae; genus Pseudoalteromonas; species Pseudoalteromonas sp. SR41-8. Next base: position 13,311 of record NZ_JACJEE010000048.1, on the reverse strand, counting down.
ACATACATGTTCTGTAAAACGAAGTGATTCAACAAGAAAACAAGGATAAAAGTAACCATTAACTAGTTAGTAGGAAATTTTGCGATTAACTCAGGTACGATGGTGAGGTAAGGGTATAAGTTCTTCTTTGAGCTGAATTGGTTAACTCCATGTTTGTCAAAATAGCTGTCTTAACAAAATTTGTGCCAGCTCTTTTTTATTTCTAATAACTTCCACACCGTAGTCACTTTTTATCTAACCATTTGTTCATAGCTTCATCGTAGGCGTCGGTTACTTTTGTTTTAGCACAAGTGGTGCCTACTAAGTAACTATCTGGTAGGTCACTTTTTGGCATTACACCAGCTCCTATCGATACCTTTTTAAAGCAGTTATCTCCGAGGCGATAGATAGTTAATTGCATGCTTTGCTTTTCAACTTTTAATGGGTCTATGCTGGTTTGCTGGTGCTCCTTAGGCACTGTAATACGCTGTGGTTGTGCTAAAGCTTGTGACGTTGGAGGTGTTGATGGGAGTGTATTTTGCTGTTGCTTTAGTATGCTCTTTAAACCTAATTTAAGGTCTATTTTTTTATAGCTGTTAGAGTCTGCTTGTGCCTTAGCCGTTACAGGCTTTATTGTTTTTTTAATTTTTACAATCGTGTTTGCAGCAGGAATAATTGGTTTTTCAAGCTTTTTCAACAGCGTGGCTTGCTCGTGCTGGTTGCTCTTCTTTTCTATTCTAGGCAATGACTTAGGCAACGCCATACTAACCATGTATGCTTTAATTGGGGGAGTGTCTATCGCTACAAATTTGGGGGTTTTAACACTCATTAATATTGAAAAAATTATCCCGTGGAGCAGTAATGAAATAATAAAAGGCCAGCGCCACGTTGTCACAATATTTGTTCCCTAAACAATAAGTGTTCCCTATAACACTAATTTAATATGACCACATAGACGCTGCAAAGTTCCAAATATGAACATTTTGTTATTATTTGACTTGGCATTAAAAAATATTCAAACACTTGTTTTAAAATGACTTTTATATTTTTTATGTTTGCTTCAACTCAAGATACGTCTTTAGACGAAGTAGCTAATTGGAAGTAGGTTAGAACTGATGAGGTTCTTTTTTGATTTGCAAAAGAACACAAAATAGGTGTAATAAGAATTGTGTAACTGCTCATTATCTATAACCTTAAATCAGCTAGAGAAATGAGCATGTTGTAGCATATCTCACTACGGGCAAACTTTATTGTCTCTACAAAAAGCTAACAATACTGCCCTGCTGCGAAGCCGCAGCTCCAAGCATATTGGAAGTTATAGCCTCCTAGCCAACCGGTTACGTCGGTTACTTCACCAATAAAGTACAGCCCTTGGGCTTTTTTCGCTTCAAAGGTTTTTGAACTAAGTTCGTCGGTGTCTATACCGCCTAGAGTTACTTCCGCTGTGCGGTAACCTTCGGTGCCGTTGGGTTTAATTTGCCAGTTATGAATGTAATTAGCTAGATCGTCAATTTGGCTATGGGTGAGCTGATTTACATTGCAATCTGGAATAGCTTTACTCTCATGCAGTATTTCAATAAAGCGTTTTGGCAAAATAGTCGCTAGGCTATTTTTTAATGATTTTTGTGCTTGGGTTTCTCGCCATGTTGCTAATTGCTCTGTTAAATCAAGCTCTGGTAACAGGTTTATAGTCACTGCTTGCCCTGCTCGCCAAAATGAGCTGATTTGTAATATAGCGGGGCCTGATAAACCACGGTGAGTAAATAGGATGTTTTCTTTAAAACTTGTGCCGTCTTCACTGCTGACGATACATGGCACGCTAATACCCGATAACCCTTCAAAGCGGTCCTTATCATGTTGGTGCAAGGTAAATGGTACAAGTGCTGCCATGGTCGGTAATACTTTTAAGCCAAATTGCTCAGCAATTTTATACCCTATTGGTGTTGCGCCTAGTTTTGGCATGGTTAAGCCACCAGCGGCAACAACGAGTGACTCACAGCTGTATGACTGTTGTTCTGTGATCACGAGATAGCCAGTAGCGGTTTTTTCAACGCTAAGCACTTCGTTACGCAGCGCAACATTAACAACCGCCCACTCGCACTCAGTTAGCAAAATATCAACGATATCTTGTGCGCTATTGTCGCAAAATAACTGCCCAAGGGTTTTATGGTGATACGCCAAACCGTGTCTGTCCACCAGCTCAATAAAATCATGCTGGGTATAACGGCTTAAACACGATTTTACAAAGTGTGGATTACCACATAAATAGTTTTCAGGGCTGGCGTTTTCATTGGTGAAGTTACAACGTCCGCCGCCGCTGATGAGAATTTTACGACCAGGCTTTTTGCCCATATCAAGCACTGTAACACTGCGGCCACGGTATCCTGCTTGTGCTGCACACATTAAACCTGCGGCTCCGGCACCGATCACTATTACATCTACTTGGGTCATTTGTTCATCTCATGAGGAAATTTTTGCAATTGTAGCAAATTTAAAAGTACAAACTGAGCGGTATTTCACTATTTTATTATTAACAACAAAGTGTGAAAAAATAAATGTTCACCTCGCCAGTCTACAAATTAATTAATACTTTATAACTACTGTAACGGCATAATAAAAGTCATAAAATCGTATTTAGCCATATAAACATCCCGATATAACTAAAATAGAGACATTAATAATAAAACGTTATTTTAACTATTTTAACAGATCATTTACTTTTGTTCCCCTTCACGATAATTCATCGTGAAGCTTAATAACAATCTAGGGATAATTATGACAACAAGAAAAATATTTAAAAAATGCGCTGTAGCGCTTACTGTGAGCGCGATATTTGCAGCGACATCAAGCATGGCAAATCCTAGCGAAGCAATAACACCATCTATTGCTGACATAACAACAAAACTACAAAGCCAAGATCCTCTCGGTACACGCTTTATCATCAAGTATAAAAATAATAGTAATGATATGGCAACATTTTCGATTGCTGATACTAGCCCACAAATGATGAATAAAAAGGCCCAAGGCTTTGTTAAAAACTTTACCAGTAAAAAAGGAAAAGTTAAGGCGCAATATATCCGTGCAATGGCATTGGACAATCATCATGTTATGCGTGCAAATAAAAAACTAAGCGCTGACGAAGCCCAACAATATATGCAAGAAGTAATGGCTTCAGGCAATGTTGAATACATTGAAATCGACCAGATGTTAAAACCATTTGCAACTCCTAACGACCCTCGTTATGACGACCAATGGCATTACTATGAGCAAGCTGGTGGGTTAAACCTTCCAACTGCATGGGATACCGCAACAGGTAGCGGTGTAACAGTGGCAGTATTAGATACTGGTTATCGTCCACACATTGATCTTAATGCCAATATTTTACCTGGCTACGATATGATTTCGGATACATTTGTCGCAAATGACGGCGGCGCACGCGATAGTGATGCACGCGATCCAGGTGATGCAGTATCTGCCGGTGAGTGTGGTAATAATAACAGTGCACAAGGTTCAAGCTGGCACGGAACCCATGTTGCAGGTACTGTTGCAGCCGTTACGAATAATGGCGAAGGTGTTGCTGGTGTTGCTTATGATGCTAAAGTTGTTCCGGTACGCGTACTTGGTAAATGTGGTGGTTTAACTTCTGATATTGCCGACGGTATTATTTGGGCATCTGGCGGTTCGGTATCTGGCGTACCTGCTAATGCTAACCCTGCTGATGTCATCAATATGAGTTTAGGTGGCAGCGGCTCTTGTAGCTCAACAACACAAAACGCGATTAACCAAGCACGTAATAACGGCACTGTAATTGTCATTGCCGCAGGTAATGATAACGACAATGCTAACAACTATAACCCTGGTAACTGTAATGGCGTAGTAAATGTTGCATCGGTTGGTCGTAATGGTGGGCGAGCTTACTACTCAAACTATGGTACATCTATCGATGTTGCAGCACCTGGTGGTGCGCAAAGCTTTGCTAATGATTCAGAAGGTGTTTTATCTACACATAACTCAGGTTCATCAAGCCCTTCTAGTGACAGCTATCATTACTCACAAGGTACATCGATGGCAGCACCTCATGTTGCTGGTGTTGCTGCTCTTATTAAACAAGCAAAGCCAACTGCAACGCCTGATGAAATTGAAAGCATATTAAAATCAAGCACTCGCTCATTCCCTGCCACATGCAATAACTGTGGTACTGGTATTGTTGACGCTGCAGCCGCAGTTGCTGCTGCAAGCGGTGGTACTACACCACCCGTTGGCGGCAATGAGTTACTTGATGGCCAAGCTCAAACGGGCCTAAGTGGCGCTGCGAGTAGTGATACTTTTTATACAATGACAGTACCAAGTGGTGCAACTAATGTAACTTTCACCATGAGTGGCGGAACGGGTGATGCAGATTTATATGTACGCTCAGGTAGTAAACCCACTACATCAACTTATGATTGTCGTCCGTATAAAGGGGGTAACAGCGAAGAGTGCTCTATAGATAGCCCAACTGCTGGTACATATCATGTGATGGTACGTGGTTACTCGGCTTACTCAGGCGTGAGTTTAGTTGGTAATTTAACAACCTCTGGTAACACAGGTAATCCACAAGCAGGTGGTGGAACTGTATCTGATATTTCAGCTAATGCAGGGCAATGGAAACATTATACCCTTGATGTGCCAGCAGGAATGGCAAGCTTTACCGTAACAACGTCTGGTGGCTCAGGTGATGCAGATTTATTTGTTAAGTTTGGCAGCCAACCAACAGGCTCTAGCTATGATTGCCGCCCATATAAAAACGGTAACGCAGAGACATGTACGTTTAGCAATCCTCAAGCAGGAACTTGGCACATGAGTGTGAATGCTTATAAAACCTTTGCCGGTTTAACGCTTGACGCACAATACCAGCCTTAATTAGCAATAAGGCATAGGGTTTGTATTAAACTCTATGCCTATAAGTGCTATTTGCCAGTTCCCTTGGTAACTTTGGCCGAATGAAAGTTCGGCTTTTTTAGCTCTTTTTTAAAGCTTTTCAAGTACCGCTTCTGCGCGACTTACTGCAAACTCTTTATCTTGTTCAACAAATAAACCTGTGACTTGCTGATCTTCAACAATCATTGCATAACGCGTTGAGCGTACACCACCAAATGCAGCAGTGTCTTTATCTAAACCAAGTGCTTTGGTAAAGCTAGCATCGCCATCGGCAAGCATCTCGATTGCTTGAGCATTATGTTGCTCACCCCATGCTTTCATTACAAACGCATCGTTTACTGATACACAGTAAATAGCGTCAACGCCTTTGGCTTTTATTTTATCTGCTAGAGTAATAAATTCAGGTAAATGTGCATTTGAACACGTAGGTGTAAACGCGCCTGGCACTGCAAATAACACCACTTTTTTACCTGCAAAAAGTGTTTCATTGGTAAGTGTTTGCATACCGTCGTCAGTAAGCTGTGTAAGACTAACGGCTGGTAATGTTTGACCTTGAGAAATCATGATATTTCCTTTTAAAGTGATGGGTTTTGAACAACACCAAAATAGCACAAAAGCGCAAGCAACCCTAACATCGAGTTGCGAGTAATTGTGCCTTTGCAAGCAAAGTTACAATCCTAAACTACTGCGAATAGTATGCATTTGCTGCTGTAAACGCTGATGAATATCAGCCACTAATAAACTGGATTCACTCACCTGCCCTTTCATACTTTGCATTGACTGGCTGAAGTTCTCTAACAATGAGTTTTGCTGCTTTGCCAACTCCATGGCATCAAAAGCGACTTTATTAGCATCCTGTGCATTATGAGCTACCCCTTCGGAGTTTCGTTTCAGCTCTTGGGCATTATCGGTTTGCAATTGAGCATCATCAGCTAATGCTGATATTTGCGTTGACACCATAGTTGAGTTTTCACTCAATAGATTGAGCTGGTTATTAATATCACTCAGCGAACCTTGTGTTTGCCGAGCTAACTTGCGCACTTCATCTGCAACCACAGCAAAACCACGGCCATGTTCACCTGCGCGCGCTGATTCGATCGCAGCATTGAGTGCCAGCAAATTAGTTTGATCTGCAATATTGCGGATCACTTCAATAACTTTCCCTACATCTTGTACACCACTGAGCAACTCTTGCAAGCTATGTAAACCTTGCTCCACCCGCTGTTGTGTATTTGAGCTAGCACTGAGCATGTTTTGGGCAAACCCTAAACTTTGCTCCATTGCTGAAAACGTATGCTTGGCGTTATCTGCTACTTTGCCGTTTATATCGTTTACTTGCTCACCAATATGTTGAATATCAGCCAATAATTCTTGATTTTGTTCAACTTGATGATGACTGGCATCTGTTTGCTGACTTATCGTATGTAGATGCTCGCTCATTTCTTGCATAAAATCGTTAATCACCTTGAGCATTTGTGCACGCTCTTCAGCCTCTAACCGTTGACGCTCAATTAACTGGTTAAAGTAACTAGCTATTTCACCAACTTCTGTTTTTGAGTTACTACTTTCAATATTTTTTAATTCGTTACTTTCGATTAAAAATGCAAAGCCATCACGTAATTGACGAAGCGGGGTTAATACTTGATTTCGCTGTACAAAGTAAACACCAACAGCCAATACAACCAACATGCCAATGGCAATACAAAACACTACAAATACTCGCTGCTTTAACGTACCTTGCTGAATTTTAAGTTGCTGCTCAGCATTTATCACCGTGTCAGAAAGTGTACTGATCTGTTTGCGCAGAGCCTGTATGCCTGTTTGACGCTGCTGAGCTTGTGCAATGGTGTTCTCTAAATCACGTGGGTAGCGGTTCGGCCAGCTTCTTAGCTCAGCCTTAATTTCACCTGCTAAATCTTCGGCTTCTTCATCTATAAACAAACTATCTTCATCAACTTCACTCATAACGCCCAAGTTTTCAAGCTCGTCAATCTGCTTTGCTAAACGGTTTAAGTTAGCAATACTTTGTTGTAAGTTGGTTTGTGTGTCTTGATCAAAACTAAGCATTAGCTGATAAGTAAACAACGACAAATTTGTCACTTCGCGGTAGTAATCACTGGCAAGCTGATAATAAGCCTGAGCGTTAGTATTTTGTTGCCCTGCTTTGTTAGCATAACCAATTAAAGAAGAAGCTGAGCCCGCCATTTGCCTAAGTGCATTATCAAGTAATGCTGTTTCATTACCTGACAGTTTACCTAAAGCACGATACTTACCTTTTATATCAGTATCGAGTTGGCTTAATTGCAGATCTAACTGTTGTTTTAAATCAATTGGTAAAATAGCAAGTTGGGTGTCTTTTACTTGGCTAATTAAATCCGACGCTTTCCCTAAATACTGACTATCGCCCTGTGCTAAGTAATCTTCTAGTAAGCCTTTTAAATCAACGAGTATTTTATTTTTTAATTGATTATAAGATTGGTCTTGTTGTTCGAGTTTAACTAAGGTTTGACTTGCCCAGTACAAGGTTCCGCCTAACAGCAGGCTAGCCAATGCCAGCAAAATAGCCAGCAACCGAGTGAATGATGACACGCGCATGAAATTAAATTCCTTTGGGTAACTGCGCGTACACTATTAACTATTTATGACAGTTTAATGAAAATCGATATGAAACTCTTATAACTTTATGGGAACAAAAATAAAAAATACGAATAAAGCCTCACACCATGGCGGCTTTGACATACACATCAAAGCGATTCTTTTTGGTTTTAATCTGCATGCTAGGCGTCTGATTATTTAAAAATGGTGCGTAATCAGGCCGCTTAACAACCACTCGCTTACTAGCCAGTGGGTAGGCAAATGCGAGTAAGTCATCAGCATCATTATCTGCGCCAACCAAGTCTTGAAACACCCGCATTTCTTTTTTAACCAGTGCTGACTTTTCACGGTGTGGAAACATTGGATCCAAATAAACTACATCTGGCATACTTTCGCATTGCGCGAGTAAGGTATGACTTGAGCCAAACACTAGGCTCATGTTTTGCTTCATCCACGGACCAATTTCATTATCGCTATAAGCACGTTGCAAACCATCATAAAGTAATGCTGCAACAACCGGATGGCGCTCATGTAAAATCACTTTACAACCCAGTGATGCTAACACAAAACCATCACGGCCAAGCCCTGCGGTCGCATCTAGAACAACGGGGGTCGCTCCTTTATTTAAACCCACCGCTTTAGCAATTGATTGCCCTTTACCGCCACCGAATTTACGCCGATGAGCAACAGCCCCAGTTACAAAGTCAACGCTAATAGCGCCAAGTTTTGGTTCATCGGTTTTTCGTAAGCTTAAGCCTTGATCATCATAATGAAGTGAAAAGCCTTCGCTTTGTGCCGCCCACTCAGCGAGCCCAAAACGCAGCTCAATTTCATTAAGATAAGGACGTACTTCTTTAAAAGGACACTGTATAACCAAAATAAACTCCGACCGTAAATAGCTTGCGAAGTATATCAATTGCTTAACGCTATAGCACTAAAATAGCTCAATATCAGTTTGCGAAGTAACGTCTTGAGAGTGCTCTGACGCGGCTGTGTTGCTCAAGCTTTCTATCAATTCGCTGCGCGATTCAATAATGTGATTGAGCTGATGCTTAATAAAAGCCAAGTCATCATTCAAGATAGTTAACTGTAATTGTGTTTGCTCTAATTGCTCAACCTGCAATGCCAACGCTTGGTTCGCAGCAAAAGCGGGATCTTGCTGCATAAGTGCACGTAATTCAGATAACTGAGTTGTCAATTTAGCTACGGCTTCTTCACGCGCCTCGCTACTGACAAATAATTGCGAAGAAAGCTCATTGAAAGCATTACCAACCGCATGCGCTTGGGCTAGCGCCATTTCCTTTACTTCCATATCTTGAATTTTGGCATTGGTCACCTCCAAAATATGCGGGAATAAATCTTTATAGCGACCATACAGCACAACATCATCTAAAGGCATATTTTTAATTAAAATAGACACTTTAGGATAATTAACAATAGTACGACTACTAAAATCAACAAAGCGATTAGAGTAACGGTGCTTTTCTAATAACTCTTGCTCTAACGGACAAACACCACCGTCATCAGTACACACAACTCCTACATCTTGATACCAAAATGCCACAACCACATCGAGATTCAGCGGTCGGAAGAATTCAAAAAAATAGGCCGATAATGATTGCACATCATGGGCGTGATAGGTTTGCCCAACATAACGCATTATGCGCCCCATATCGCCGGAGTCAGTCATGGCGATTTCAGCAGTGCTCTGCGCGCGCGCAACATCATTTTTTAACTTAATAGAATGCTGACGATATTGATACAACACCCGAATACGCGCCATTAATTCTTCTGCATTAAAGGGCTTTACAATGTAATCGGCAGCACCGGCATTATAACCTTTAACACGTTCTGGTAATTCGCTTTTACCCGACAAAAACATCACTGGGGTATCTTTGGTTTGCTCATTACTTTTCAGCTCACGACACACTTCGTAGCCCGTTTTACCCGGCATTTCAACATCCAATAAAATAATGTCAGGGCTATATTTATAAGCTTGCCTTAAACCTTCTTCGCCATTTTTAGCATGAATTAACTGACAAAACCCCGCTAATGATTCCTCTATTACACGATGAACATATTTATCATCATCAATCGCCAGTACCAGTTTTGTCATGCCCAATTCCTTTTTATTAATTACTTAAAAAAGCATAGTACGGAGCCCTGATTTTGCGACAATTTATTACTCTAAATAGTAAAAAAGCGCCAAACGGCGCTTTTCAAGATTAAATATACGTAGTGCTTAAGCTGCAATACCACTGTGGCGCAATAGTGCATCGACACTTGGCTCACGACCACGGAAGTTTTTAAACAACTCCATTGGCTCTTCACTGCCGCCTTTTTCTAAAATATGCTGCATAAAGGCTTGCCCAGTTTCTGGGTTAAAAATACCTTCTTCTTCAAATTTGGAAAACGCATCAGCTGAGAGCACTTCGGCCCATTTATACGAATAATAACCTGCGCTATAACCACCAGCAAAGATATGGCTAAAACCATGTTGAAAACGGTTAAACTCTGGTGCTTTAACAACTGATGTATGGCTACGTACTTCATCTAAACGCGCTTGAATTTGGCATTCTTCACCCGCTTGATAATCGTTGTGAATTCTAAAATCAAATAACGAGAACTCGATTTGACGCAGCATTTGCATGCCTGAGTTATAGTTTTTAGCTGCTAGTAGTTTATCCAATAACTCTTTAGGCAATGACTCGCCCGTTTCATAGTGACCTGAAATAAAGTTAAGTGCTTCTTCTTCATAACACCAGTTTTCTAAAAACTGACTTGGCAGCTCAACGGCATCCCATGCAACACCATTAATACCCGCAACTGGCGCGGCATCAACTTGGGTTAGCATATGGTGAATACCATGGCCAAACTCATGGAATAAAGTGGTGACTTCATTATGAGTAAACAGTGCAGGCTTATCGCCTACCGCTTTATTAAAGTTACACACTAAATACGCTACAGGCGTTTGTAACTCGCCATTGGCGCGTACTTTGCGACCCATGCAGTCATCCATCCACGCACCACCGCGTTTGTGATCACGCGCGTATAAATCAAGATAAAAACGGCCACGCAGAGTATTGCTACTGTCGTAAATTTCAAAAAAGCGTACATCTTTATGGTAACTATCAATGTCTTTTAACTCTTTAACACTAATACCAAATAAACGATTTACTGTTTCAAACAAGCCGCTTAGTACTTTATCTGCGGGGAAATACGGGCGCAGTACTTCGTCTGATATTGCGTATTTCTCTTGCTTAAGCTTTTCACCGTAATAACCATAATCCCACGCAGCGAGTTGCTCAATGCCATGTTTTTCTTTGGCGTAAGCTTGCAGCTCAGCGAGCTCTTGCTCAGCTTGTGGTTTAGATTTAGCGGCTAAGTCTTCTAAAAATGAGAATACTTGCTCTGGCGTTTCAGCCATTTTAGTGGCTAATGATTTTTCAGCATAACTGGCAAAACCTAATAGTTGCGCAATTTCATGACGCAGCGCGAGTTCTTCACTCATGATCTCAGAGTTATCAAACTGACCAGCGTGTGGGCCTTGATCAGATGCGCGTGTTGCAAATGCCGTATACGTCTCTTCGCGTAATTCACGGTTATCAGCATAAGTCATGATCGGTAAGTAAGACGGGAAATCAAGGGTAAATACCCAGCCGTCCAATTCTTTGCTTGCTGCTGTATCTGCCGCTAACGCTAACGCCGACTCAGGTAAACCTGCGAGTTCGCTTTCATCAGTAATGTGCTTTTGCCAAGCCAATGTGGCATCCATCACGTTATTGCCAAATTTAGCCGCAAGCTCTGATAAACGTGCGCTGATCTCGCCGTAGCGCTTTTGCTGCTCAGGCGCCAAGGCGATGCCCGATAATTCAAAGCTACGCAATGCATTAGTAATAGTTTTTTGTTCTGCCGTACTTAACGTTTTAAACTCATCACTGTTGTGTAGTGCGTTGTAGGCTTCATACAACCCTTGGTGTTGACCAACAAAGGTTGAATACTCTGAGATAAGTGGTAAACATTGTTCGTACGCTTCACGTAATTCATCGCTATTAACTACGGAGTTCATATGCGATACCGGAGAAAACATTCGCGATAATTTATCGTCAACTTCTTCAAGAGGTAACACTAAGTCCTGCCAAGTGAATGATTTATTAGCCAGCACTTCGTCTATTTTAGCGCGGCATTCGCTAATACCCGCTTTTAGCGCCGGCACAACATGCTCTGGCTTAATTTTTGAAAACGGTGGTAAGCCTTCAAGGCCTATTAGTGGGTTATTTTGTAAATCGCTCATGTTAGCTCTCAAATCGTTTCGAATATGATTTTTAAGTTGGGGCGTACGTCTCGAAATACAAGGGGCTTTTAACGGGTCTGCCATGTGTTATTATCAGAGAAATACGTTTTATATAAACTTGAGGACTAAAGATGGCTCAGCATTTTGATTACATTGCGATTGGCGGCGGCAGCGGCGGGATAGCGTCAGCTAACCGTGCAGCAATGCGTGGCGCGAAAGTGGCACTAATTGAAGCAAAACATATGGGTGGAACCTGTGTAAATGTAGGTTGTGTACCAAAAAAAGTAATGTGGCATGGCGCTCAAGTTGCTGAAGCAATTAACTTATACGCCCCTGATTACGGCTTTAATGTTGAAGTAAAAGAATTCAACTGGAGTAAACTAGTAGAAAGCCGTGAAGCCTATATTGGCCGCATTCATAAAGGTTACGATAATGGCCTTGCTAAAAACGGCGTAACAGTTATTAAAGGCTTCGCTAAATTTATTGACAGTAAAACAGTCGAAGTAGACGGCGAGCACTACACCGCCGATCATATTTTAGTGGCCGTAGGCGGTCGCCCTAGCATTCCAAATATACCAGGTGCTGAACACGGCATCGATTCAAATGGCTTTTTTGAGCTGAATGAACAACCAAAACGCGTTGCCGTTGTTGGTGCCGGTTATATCGCGGTAGAGATTGCCGGTGTACTACATAGCCTAGGTACAGAAACCCATTTATTTGTTCGTAAAAATAAACCACTGCGCACCTTTGACCCATACATCATCGACACCCTTGTTGATATTATGGCCAAAGAAGGCCCGACGCTGCATACCGAATGCTCACCAAAAGAAGTAGTTAAAGAAAGCGATGGCAGCTTAACTATCCACTTTGAAAATGGCTACAGTCAAAATGTTGATCAAGTCATTTGGGCCATTGGCCGTACACCGACGACTGATAAGATTAACCTAGTCGCAGCGGGTGTTGAAGTAAACGAAGGCGGTTACGTTAAGGTAGACGAGTACCAAAATACCACGGCTAAAAATGTTTATGCTGTGGGTGATATCATCGAAGGCGGTATAGAGCTTACCCCTGTTGCAGTAAAAGCAGGCCGTACTTTATCAGAGCGTTTGTTCAATAAAGACCTGCCAGATGATTTAAAAATGGATTACAGCTTAGTTCCTACAGTGGTATTTAGCCACCCGCCAATTGGTACCATTGGTTTAACTGAGCAAGAAGCAATTTCGCAGTACGGCAACGAGAACGTAAAAGTGTATAAATCAAGCTTTGCTGCTATGTACACTGCGGTTACTCAGCACCGCCAAGCATGTAACATGATGCTAGTTTGCGCAGGCCCTGACGAGAAAGTTGTAGGCTTACACGGCTTAGGTTTTGCGGTTGATGAAATGATCCAAGGCTTTGCAGTAGCTATGAAAATGGGCGCAACCAAAGCAGATTTTGATGCCGTTGTTGCGCTGCACCCAACTGGCTCAGAAGAGTTTGTTACTATGCGCTAGCTAAAGGCTAAAGGCTAAAGGCTAAAGGCT
>NZ_JACJEE010000047.1:0-25540 GCF_014163915.1 Pseudoalteromonas sp. SR41-8 | reverse complement strand
GCTTACCGCTTACCGCTTACCGCTTACCGCTTACCGCTTACCGCTTTTTTTAACTTTTTCTGTGCGCGCTTTTGTTCTGCTTTCTTAACGTGTTTGCTGATCCACTTGGTCATTTTTACCATTAATGCTGGCGGGAAGTCATGGCCCATACCGTTTACTATCTTTAATTTAGCCTTCCTGATTTGGGCTGCGGTTTGCTTTCCAGCGGCTATTGGCATGACAGGGTCTAAACTGCCATGTATGACGAGGGTTGGGGCTTTTATTTTCGGCATTAAATGTTGCCGGCAATCACTGGCAGTAATAGCGGCAAGTTGTCGGTTAAAGCCTTGCGGGTTGTGTGCTCTATCCACTCCTAGGGTAGCTTGTTTACGCAAAGCTAGTTCATCTTGTGGATAGGCTGGGCTGCCAATTAATTGATTTAGCCTTATATTATAATGTATAGCACCATCACGACTGGCTTGGGCGCGACGATGTTTTGCAAGCTGTAAAAATAGCTTTAAATTAGACGCCGATAGCTTAGGTTTACTCGAACTTGACATAATTGAGGTTAAGCTCAAGACCTTTTTTTTATGTTTAGCTGCGATAATTTGTGCAATCATGCCGCCCATAGATGCACCGACTAAATGCGCTTTTTTGATTTTTAATTCGGCCATTAATTCTAATACATCATTTGCCATATCATCTAAGGTGTATGGGATGCGGGATTTAATAGGTAACCGTTTATTTAGCCATATTTTGAATAGGTTAGGGCTACCAAATTGTTCAAGTTGGCTTGAAAGACCAGTATCGCGGTTATCAAAACGGATGGCTCTAAACCCTTTAGCTACTAAGCCAAAATAGAGTTCATCAGGCCATACTGTTAGCTGCGCTCCAAGGCCCATAATCATAATGATGACAGGCGCTGATTTTTTTCCTTTATCTTGATAGCTAATTGTAATGCCACTTTTAATTTTAATCGTGCGCATATTACGTTATGTTGATAGCTTATTTAGCGACTTATGCAAAACAGTATAGTTAAAACTCAGTAATCCTTCATGAGTAGAAATATGAATTTTTTATATCAGAATGAGAGCCGTTTTTTAATACGTTTAACCTTCAGCATGTTTTCGCAGTTCTGCTAGCATGCTTTCATTGCCAATCATTTCATCAAGTACAGAGCGGACATTATCATCACTAGTGTGCTGGTAAAGTGATAAAATATGCTGGGCAATTTGTTGGCTATTGCCATCTTCTGAGCTTTGCGATTGATAGTATTGCGATATCAATCCTTGCCCCGCTAAACGGCGAATATAATCGTTAGACTCATGCTGCAGTAGTGAAGTAAAGCGCTCAGTCAGGCGTTGATCGAGTACGGGTGCTTGAGTTATGACTTCAATGGCTTGGATTTTGAATTTCTCATCATCACTATTAGCGGCCAGCTCTAAAATATTATCGACTACCGCAAAGTCATACTCAGGTATTTTTGATTTATTCAAAATATACATATTCATTTGTAGTTGAGTTAGGGCTGCGAGTCTATCGATGTCTGTGGCATTTGGGTCGAGTATTTGCTCTCGTAATTGTGTGGTTATTTTTTTCGCATAGTCAGAGTCTGACTTTATGCGTAGTTCATAGTCTTGTGGTAAGTCGGCATAAAAACCGTAAAGTGGGTTGCTTTCACGCATTTCATCTATTTCTTGCTGTTCTTTTTCCGTCAGTACAGCAAGCACCAACTCCTTAAAGTCATCGTTATTATATTCTTGATCTATAGAAGTATTTTTTATTTTTAGGCTGGTAACTTGTCGCTGTAAAGATATTATTTTGTTATGCAATTGGGTAACTGAAAGTTCGTTGCTGTCATTATTCAGTGGCATATTAGTAACAATGATCGATGACTGTTCAGTGCTACTTTTGTCGTTAGGTAAACTCACTGATTTGAAAAATGTACCGTAACACGAGACCACAAGTGCGGCTGAGGCAAGGGCTATTGCGACTGATCCTTTACTAATAGGCATGTGGTGGAGGCTCCATATTTGAAAAGGCGTAATTTACCGCTTTTGGGGCTATAAGTCTGTTAAAAGATGTAGAAAGTTAAGTGTGCTTCAGCGTATTATAATTTATTCGCTAAGTATGATTGATAACGAAGATTAATTTTATTTTTAATTAAGCAAGGAGACTCTTCTCTTTGCAAACATCATGTTGTTTGGTCGTTGTATACAGCACGGAAAAGAAAAATATGAATATACTTAAGTGGTTTTTTATTGCGTTGTTTTTGCTCCTATCGGGGTGCGCAACAAAGCAAGAAAAGGTTAAAAAAGACAGTGTCAAAAAAGCAACCCTCAGCATCGCAGAAAATCGCAAACCGCTTGGTAAAGTTGGTGTGATTACGCTGATTGGTGATAACTTACTTTGTACGCATACAGGGGTTACGGTATTCAGCAATGAACGGCAGTTGTATGCGCTCCCTACGGATTTAAATGAGCTGCTAACGCAGCGGATAATTGCGCGCTTTGCTGGTTTTGATACCACATTAGTGCCGTTAAATAAGCAATCTATGTCGATCATTAATACTGATGTAGGCGTCTCGCGATGGAGCAACATTGAGTTTAATAATCAACAAAATGTAGACACGGTTTTGATTTTCAGTGGCGCGTTTAAATATAGATCTAAAGACGGTTATTATAAAGATGAAAATGCGCTTCATACCTATGCTGAGTTTTTTGTATATGATGTGTCTTCAGGTGATTTACTAGCTGAGTCAACGCATTACCAGTACAACTTGTTTGACGCGTTTAGCTGTACACAAAGCACATTTGCGACAACAGGAGCGATGTATGAGTTGATAAAAATGGCAGGGGCCACGTCTCAAGAGAAATTGATAAATGAGATTTTTCAGCCATCAAAGAGTAATTAGGCCCTGAACCTCAGGACCTAATTATTTATCAATTAATGTTTTTTTGCATACTGTTCGGCTTGTTGCCATACGCGCAGCACATTGCCACTGAGGATTTTTTTGATATCTTTGTCACTGTAACCACGATCCATTAATCCTTGCACTAGGTTCGGGTAGCTAGATACATCTTTTAAGCCTACTGGCAGTGAATCGCCAACACCATCGTAATCAGAGCCGATGCCAACATAATCGATACCAATTAGCTCAACAACGTGATCGATATGCTCAAGTACTTGCTCAAGACTCGCAAATGGATACGGGTTTTTAGCACGATACGCGGCATCAAAATCTTGACTTAATTTAGTGCCTTCTTTTTTGGCCGACTCTTTTTTACTCTTTAACTGCTTGCCCCAATCACCTGCTTTAGCGGTTACAAAGCTTGAACCAAAGTTTATTTGAATAACCCCGCCGTTCTTTTTTAGTGCTAGTAGCATATCGTCATCCATATTACGCTCAAAACCAGGCGTATATTTGCGCAGTGATGAGTGTGAGGCAATAACCGGTGTTTTAGATAGCTCCATTACTTGATAAAACGCATCATCTGAAATATGTGAAACATCAATCAGCATGCCGATATTGTTCATCTCAGTAACCAGTTTTTTACCAAATGGGCTTAGACCTTTCCATTTACGGCGAATATCATAAGATGAATCTGAAATATGGTTGCTTTGTGAATGAGCAAGGGTGATATAGCGTACACCACGATCAAAAAAGTGCTGTAGGTTTGCCATGTCACCTTCAATTGGTGAGCCGTTTTCCATCCCCATTGCTATCGACATTTTGCCTTGTTTAAACTGCTTTTTAATATCATTCGTTGAATCGGCAATAGCAAATTTGTCAGGGGCGCGCTGGGCAATTGCTTCCATACTATCAATGAGTTGATTTGCTAGCTGAAAGCTTTTACCTTTCCCTTCAAACTCCAAATGCGCAGGAATATAAATCGACATAAATGGCGCATTTAAGCCACCTTTAACTGCGCGTGGGTAGTCAAAATCACCGTCATCAGTGGCTTTAGTAACATCAGCCCATTTAGCATGAATACGGTACGGCACATCGATATGAGTATCGATTAAAATAGTGTCTTTGGTGAGTTTAATTGCTTTAGCTGATGCGCTAATGTCTGCACCTTGCACTTGGCTTGATAAAGCAAGTGCAACGGCAATAACTACTGAGCTTAGTTTTATCATTTTTAATGGCTCTTTTAGTAAAAAAGCCATTGTCTATTTTTACAACTAGGGTTACAAGTTTACTCGTTAAATTGTGTTTCACTTTGCAGTGCTTTAAATTCACCTTTAGAAATAATAGTAACTGATTCGTGCAGTTCTGAAAAAAACACCATGGCATCGCCATTTTGTAGTTGTTGTTTTACTTGCGCCACTTTACTTTCAATACTGAATTCTTGCTCACCGTAATCGGTGCCTTCACGTAGCACATAACTTTCAATTAAATTGTATAGAGTGTCTTTATCTAGTTGCTCATGGGGAATGATCATAGCTGCTCTTTTTTGACGATTTGGGTGAAGAAATCTGGCACTACATGCTCTAACCAATAAATCGGTTTAAATGGATTTTTTCCACTTATAAAGCCAACATGGCCGCCTTTTTCTGAGACTTGCAGCGTAACATGCTCACTAACATCTTGCCTACTGGGTACAGCTTTAATTGACAGCATTGGGTCGTCTTTCGCATGAACAATTAATGTGGGTGTTGTAATGTGTTTTAAATAAGGCTTAGCGCTGGCTTGTTGATAGTAATCTTCAGCACCAATAAAACCATGTAAAGGAGCTGTCAGTTTATCGTCAAACTGCCATAAATCATCAATTTCCATTAGCTGATCTGGTGTTAAATCAATCTGTTTTGTGATTTGCGGTAATTTACGCTGCATCGATTTTTTCATGCGATCGAGTAAATACTTTTGATAAATCTTAGCCAAACTTTTACGAATAACTTGGCATGATGGCGACAAATCATAAGGAGCTGAAACAACCGCCGCGCCATCAAGTAAACATTGTTCGCCTTGTTCACCTAAGTATTTGGCCAGTACGTTACCGCCGAGTGAAAAGCCAACTGCAACCATCAAGCGATCTGGAAACTGCTGCTTAAGCTGCTTTATAAAAAAATTGAGATCGCCGGTTTCGCCACTATGATATGCACGGGGTAGGCGGTTAACTTCAGTAGAACAGTTACGAAAATGCATTAAAACAACACTAAAACCCTGTTTTTTGAGGGCTTTCATCATGCCTTTGGCGTAAAAGCTATTGATATTACCTTCCAGGCCATGCAATACAATTGCCAGCGGCGCGTTATCGTTTTTGGGTTGTGACCAAGCGAGCTCTAAAAAATCGCCGTCGGGAGTATCAAGCTGCTCTAATTGGTAGCGAGTATTATGAAAAGGCCGAAAAAACCGTGGCATAATGGTTTGCACATGGCGATTAGTCATCCACCAAGCTGGCTTGAAATCTGTAGACATAAGTTAAAACATGTTTAGCTAATAGAATCGCTAGTGTAACAAACTTTTAATAATAAAAAGCCCCTAATCAAATAACTTGATAGGGGCTTTGTGCGTCGTGCTTAATTCTGATTGGGTGTTTTGTCGTCATGTACTTTTTTGATAAAAAAGTACACAAAGAAAAGGCATAAACTGATCACTACTCCCAGAAAACCAAATGATAAAAATAGTACTGGGTCACTAAAAAAGTCTCTGAAGAATACGTCCATAAATGCCTCCTAATGTCTATGGATTAATGATAGAGACAGTTTGACTAGGTTGTTATGATCCAGATCAAGCTATTTTCCTAAGTTGATTAGCAGTGATACAGAAGTTGATTTGGATCAAATCAGTTAGCGAGTTTGCAAGGAGAAAGGTTAAAGTGGCAAAGCTCTAGGGAGTTTGCGGGCCATTATTAATGAAAAAACTGGAAAGCTAACAGTCTTTGCATTTTTATTTTAAACTGTATTGGTTATAAAAACTGTAATACAGGGGGAGATCTTGAGGGTTACACGGATAGTTAAATACACTTTAGTGATGGCATTTTTTTATGTAAGTTTAGGTTTCTTAACATCACAAGTTATCAATATGATTGCGAGACTAACCTTTGAAGACTTTTTCGTAATCCAGTTAATCCCCTCAGCTTTCTTATCCATATTCATGTATGGGGTTATGGCTTACAGAAGTTCAAGCCATAATTGGCAATATGCATGTGCAGTTTATGTGTTGGGGTTTTTATTTAGCACTGCGATCACTTCGTTTATTTTGCAAGAGTTGTTTATCCCGCCAACTTTAGCTTTTGAGCTACCTATTTTACTTTTAAGTACAGTTATAGGAACATTAATAGGTATCAGGTTGAGAACCAAAAATAACAACAAGCCTACAGCCGCGGAATTCAAGCGCTAAAGCACGACCTACACAAGCGCTAGTATATTTTACTGGCTTTTCTTTAAAGCGTAGCGCCTCGAAACCCTCATTGTGGATAAATCACTTTAAAATTTTGTACAAAAAAATACAGTGAGACAGATAAAAATATATTCGCAGTTAAAGCTGGCTCCTACAGGTATGAATATCCGTGGGCAATGGTTTTAGACATGATTGCCCTAACTATATCCCAAACACAAGTTCGCACCGAGCTGCTTACAGCTTAAGCAAATACAACCTAATATTATTCGGCTCCGGATGCGTAGCTAATCTAAATTTATTTACCGCATCTATCAACATCTCTTGCTGTTGCTTTTCTAGCTTTAACTCGGCGCTGAGTAGGTCTTTACGAATTGCAGCGTAATCTGCAATCTCGGTGTGGTTGGTTTTTAAATAGCCGCGGGCGGCACGCAGCGGTTGTAATACCTGCTGATCAAATTCACTAATACATTGCTCAAGTTTGTTTAACTGAGTTTGGCTAATTGCTAGATTGAGAGAGTCTAAATAATACAGTAGCAGGCACAGGTTAACGTTTTTACCTTGCTGGTTTTGGTAATCTAACAGGCGTGCTTGCATGTCACCTTCACTGTAAAGGCGACATGCAAATTGCCAAAAATCTCTGCTATTGAGCAAGTTCATTGGCAAACGCTTGTTCTTTTTCTTCCATCTCTTCAAGGGCCATTAATAGCTCCTCTTCGATGTCATTTACTTTCGGTGTTAACGTCGCTTGTTTAGCTAGTAATTCTTTGAGTTTTGCTTTGTTGTCATCGTTATAAAGCTCGTTATCGCCAAGTGCTTGTTCGATTTCAGCTAATTCGGCTGAGTGTTTATCAAGTTGCTTTTCAAGCTTTTCGATGTGCTTTTTAAGTGGTTGTGTGGCTTTTCTAAACTCTGCTTCTAGGCGTTTTTGCTCTTTACGGTTAACGCTTGAATTTGCTTTTGGTTCATTGTCATCTTGAGTGGTTTTTGCCGCTTCTTTATTAGCGTTAAGTAGCCATTGATAGTATTCGTCTAAGTCGTAGCCAAACTGGGTTACTTCACCGTTATCCACTAAGTAATATTCGTCGGCGGTATTTTTTAGCATGTGACGGTCATGGGAAACGGTAACCATCGCGCCTTCAAACCCTTGCAACGCCATTACTAAAGCATGACGCATTTCTAAATCAAGGTGGTTGGTTGGCTCATCGAGCAGTAATAAGTTTGGTTTTTGATAGACCAACATTGCGAGTACTAATCGGGCTTTTTCACCCCCTGAAAACGGTGCTACGGGCTCAAGGGCTTTATCACCAATAAAGGCAAAACCACCTAAAAAGTCACGCAGTGATTGCTCGGTGGCTTTAGGATTTAAACGCTGCAAATGGGTAATCGCGCTGGCTTTTAAATCTAGCGATTCCAATTGATGCTGAGCAAAGTAACCTATGTTTAAGCCCTGATGTTGGAATACTTCGCCTGCTTGCGGTTGTAAGTCGCCAGACAATAACTTTATTAAGGTTGATTTACCTGCGCCGTTACGGCCAAGTAGGGCAATGCGACTACCAGGGACTAAGTTAAGTTTAATACTATTTAATATTGTGACATCGCCATAGCCGGCTTGAGCTTTATCGAGTGTCATCAATGGGTTTGGTAGTGCGGTAGGCTCTGCAAATTCAAAGTCAAAGGGCGAATCAGCATGAGCTGGTGCGAGCTTTTCCATACGTTCAAGCGCTTTAACGCGGCTTTGTGCTTGTTTGGCTTTACTGGCTTTGGCTTTAAAGCGGGTAATAAATTGCTCAAGGTGGGCAATTTGATCTTGTTGTTTTTCAAACATCGCTTGTTGTTGTAATAAACGCTCTGCTTTTTGGCGTTCAAATTGCGAGTAGTTGCCTTTGTAAACATTGATCTTTTGCTTGTCGATATGCCAAATTTGGTCAACTACAGCATCGAGGAATTCACGGTCATGCGATATCAACACTAAAGTACCGGTGTAAGCGCGTAAAAAACGCTCCAGCCAGTACACCGCATCTAAATCCAAGTGGTTAGTTGGCTCATCCAGTAGCAGCAAGTCGGCATCACGAATCAGCGCTTGGGCAAGGTTTAAGCGCATTCGCCAACCACCGGAAAAATCACTAACGGGGTTTTCAATTTGGTTATTTGCAAACCCTAACCCGTGAAGTAACTCGCCGGCTTTGGCTTCTATGCTATAGCCTTTAATGTGCTCAAGTTGTATGTGCACTTTGGCTTGGGTATCGCCATCATTATTTTGTTCGGCTTCGCGCAGCGCAATACGCATGGCGTAATACTCAGGATGACCTTGTAATACATAATCAATTGCGCTGATATCTAGCGCTGGCGTTTCTTGTTTTACCGAGGCGATAGACCAGTCTTTAGGGATACTGCAATTACCTGCATCAAGCTGTAGTTCAGATTTCAATAAACTAAAGAGTGTTGATTTACCGCAGCCATTGGCGCCAACTAGGCCAACTTTGTGTTCTGGAAATAATGTAGCTGAGGCATCTTTAAGGAGTGCTTTACCGCCGCGAAGTAATTCAATTTCTGAGATCTGGATCATGTAGTCTGCGCTTTACTGTGCCTTTGTGAACTTGACGCTATCATAGCACGGAAGCTGGACTATATTTCAATCGTCAGCGTATCAACTGGGTAGTTATTGGGTTAAAATGTAGCAAGTTTCTTTTCAAACTGTGGGAAAACGTAGTGAAACAGAAAAAACGATTTATTGCTGGGGCAACCTGTCCAGAGTGTAAAACCATGGATATGATGATGCTTTACAAAGAGCACGATGTAGAGAAAGTCGAATGCATGCAGTGCGGCCATAAAATGGCACAGCCAGAGCAGGCTGTTCAGGCATCAACACGCCAATTTGAACAAGTCATTGGCGTGTTTAAACCGGGCGATTAAGCGCCCGCAACCATCAATAGTGTGGCGGCGGAGGCTCTGGCGTGTCTGACATCATCATAGATGATGATTGCGACTCTTTAATTTTTTCAGCCAGTAGCTCTGTTTGGCGCTTCATTTTTGCCAACAGCTGCTGGTGCACTTTTATTTCATCATTTAAAATTTCAATCGTTTCGTCTTGAAAAGCCACTTTGGCTTCAAGTTCTGTTAAGCGATGTTCAATTGTGTTCATTTTTTTCTCGTCTAGTAAAGCGCTCAGCGATCCCACTGGAGCTTTCGGTTAACAACGCAGTATCGTTGTCAGTAAAAGCGACATCAAGTACCACTGCTGATTTTGGTCTACTGCCTTCTCGCGGTGTTACATGCCAACTTTGAATTTGTTCACCACTGGATAATTGCCATAGGTCCACTAAGCGGTTAGGTGAGCCTGTTGCCAGCAAGGTGCCTGCTTCATTAAAGCGTACCGCAGTGAAAATTCTCTGGCGGGCAATATACTGCAGTTTACTAACAAGATCACCAGTTGTCAGCTGCCATACATGTGCTTGTGTCATACTGTCTGCGGTAAATGCATAGCGACCTTGCGGATCTAAGGTCACTTGGGTGACACGACTTGGATGATTAAAGCGATGGATCACTTGTCCGGAACGAGTATCCCAAAAGTACGCCGCATAATCGTTGGAGCCACTGAGAGCAAAATTTCCGTTGGGCGATAAAGCAACTGCGTTAATTTTTTCTTGGTGGCCAAGGAACTCAATGCGTCTACCGGTCTCTAAGTCGAGGTAAACAACAACGCCATCGCTACGACCGTACAAAACACTGCGGCCTTGGTTACTAATGGCGATATCACGAATAGTGGCGGTTTTTATTTTGTAGTAGCCGGTATTTTTGCCAGTGGCAATATCCCATACTGCAAAAGTGGTTTTTTCAGCGGTAACAGCGTGGCTGTTGTCATAAGCGATAGCCACGGTATGTACTAGGCTATCGGCGTCTTGTTGCTGAAACCATTGGTATTTTAGTACTTGCTGTTGATTATCCCATAGGGCGACCCCATGGTGTATAGATGAGATCAGGCTGTATTTGCCATCATGAGATATTGCGGAGGCGAACGCGCCTCTGGCTGCATGCTCATAGCTTGCAGTGGCTTGGTCTTTTTGTTCTGAGCAGGCAATCAGCAAGGTGCAGCACAGAAGATACAAAAAAGTACGAAATATCGACATATTACAGCTATTTCCCCTTAACTCTTAGTGATTGAGAGGTTAGACTAGGGCTCGTGAAAGCCTAGGTTGTTTATCTAATTAACGTGAAAGTGAGCGTATAGCCTACAATCAGAAATTAGATAAGTAGCCTACCATGGGCCGTTAACCTTTAACTAGTAATAATACAATAAATGACATCTGCAAAGTGTGTCGGAGATTTAAAATGAAAAAGACGATTAAATTGTCATTGATTGCAGCGTCAGTTTTAGCGCTAACAGCTTGTAATCAAGAAGCAAAACAAGAACAAGCACCTGTTAAACTTGAAACTGAAGTACAACAACAAGCATACGGTATTGGTGCATCTGTTGGTAACTTTTTAAATAAAGATTTAGCTGATAAAAAAGAGTTAGGCATTGAGCTTGACCAAGCATTATTAATTCGTGGTTTTGAAGATGCCCTTGCTGGCGAGGCAAAAATTGACGAAGAGAAAATTCGTGAAGTATTAACTGCACTTGATACGTCAGTACGTACTAAGCAAGAGCAACATGCCAAAGTAGAAGCTGAAAAAAGCCAAGCTGAAGGTGAAAAATACCTAGCTGATAACGCTAAGAAAGAAGGCGTAACAGTAACTGAATCAGGCCTACAGTACGAAGTGATCACTCAAGGTGATGGTGAAATGCCAGTAGCAACTGACGTGGTTAAAGTACACTACAAAGGCACACTACTTGACGGTACTGAATTTGATAGTTCGTATGCTCGTAACGAACCAACGACTTTCCCACTTAACCGCGTAATCGCTGGTTGGACTGAAGGTTTACAACTTATGCCTGTAGGTTCTAAGTATAAGTTTACTATTCCAGCAGAACTAGCATACGGCGACCGTGACTTAGGTAAGATCCCAGCTAACTCAACACTTGTTTTTGAAGTTGAATTACTTGAAATTCAAAATGAAGAGCAAGCAGCAGCTGCAGAGTAATTATTTATTCTGTGCGAGAAGGGGGCTAATTAGCCCCTTTTTTTGTTGCTAAAATCTTAGCTAAAGGCGGTTTCTTTCATAGTCAACGTACCTGTATCAGCATTGAGTTCGATTTGCGTACCGACCGGTAATATGAACTGTCGTTTTATATGGCCAATCATCGCCCCTCGGTAGGCAGGGATAGCCAGCGGTTTTATATAATCTGCAAAAATTTCATCTAGCGTCAATGAGCCATAGCCATTTCCCGGGCTGCAATCGTTACAGTCACCAAATACAAACCCCGCTATTTTGTCCAGTGCACCCATTAGTTTTAAAGTGCTGAGCATGCGGTCAATCCGATAAGGTGCTTCATCAATGTCTTCTAAAAATAAAATAGCCCCGTCAAATTGTGGTAAATAAGTTGAGCCAGCCAGCGCTGTTAGTACAGTTAAATTACCGCCGATAAGTTGTCCAGTCGCTTTACCTGGTGTGATGGTTTGGGTGAGGTATTGGCTATTAACCAATTCATCCTCGGCTTTTGGCAAGTTGCTAAAGTGCATGCGGGTTTGTTGCTCAAACATTTGTTTAAATTGTTTAACATGAAATGGATTCCAATCACTAGAGGCGTTAGGTCCATGAAAACTAACAATACCGGCTTTAGCTAGTAACGCGTTATGAAGTGCGGTGATATCTGAGTAGCCCATCAGCGGTTTGGCGTTAGCACGGATCATTGCATAATCCAGTAGGGGTAAAATACGTGCCGCCCCAGAGCCACCTCGTAAGCAAAAAATAGCATCAACACTGCTGTCGTTAAACAGCGCATTAAGATCGTCTGCACGTTGTGTATCAGTGCCCGCAAGGTGGCCACGTCTAGCCATAATATTAGGTGCTAACTTAGCATTATAACCAAGCGCTTCAATTACTTGCTTAGCTAAAATAATGTCTTTTTGATTTGCTGTTGCTGCTGATGGGCTAGCTACACCAATTGTGCCTCTGCTTGGTAAGGCGTTCGGCTTTTTTAAACTTAGTGCAGTTTGACTTGATAGGTTAGCTGCTTGAGCGCTATTGCCTGCGAGTAACCCTGCACTGAGGAGTGATACAGATTTCAAAAATGTACGTTTATTCATGGCGAGCCTTTGTAGTTTTAATGCACAATAAGGCTATAATTACATCATTGAAATATAAATTTCAATTTTATGGGGTGTTATGGGAATATTAAATTTATAGATGGGTAAGAAAAGACTTAAAGTAAACAGCAAACAAGGAGCTTAGCTCCTTGTAACGTAATAATTGTGTGTATTATCTAGGTGTGATTAGAATATAAATTATCAATCAACTCATCTTCTAACTCAAAACGCAGCTCAAGTGTTTCACCAAGTTTTGATAAGTCGTCATCAAAATCATTGAGTAAATCTTCTTTATCCACCTCTGCATATTTGTCATTAAAATCAAGTGCAATGTCAGTAGTTTGCGAAATTCGTGGATAAAGTTCATTGGCAAGCTGCTGGCTGTTAGGGCCTTTTTGCTCACATGCCTTGGCAATGTCGTCATACACTTCAAAGTGACCAGCAGATAAATAATCCATCAATAGTTGGCAAAAATTTTGGATCTGTAATTGGTCAGGTAAGGCATGGTCTTTTTTATCATACGGTGAAAAGCCAGCAATACGACAATATAAAACTAATAGTTCTTGGCGTTCTGAGAGCCATTTGTCGATCACGGTGTGGCTACCACCCCATTTTTGTTGAGCTTTTTCCAAACGCGTCAGCATTATCATTCTCCTTAGCTGGGTTGGTTTCTTCTATAACAATGAAATATGCCGCAAAGATCAACACATTTTTTTTATAATTTTGTAATAAAACAAGAACTATATGATATATAAACAGTTTTTTTAATAAAATACAAATCGTTTATATTGTTTCAGGCAAGAAAAAACCACCATAAAGGTGGTTAATTTCTTTTTCCATGACTTGTTTAAACAAGCTTTCTTATTGTTATTAGAAGATTTTTATTTTTATTGTTATGTAATTTTTATTGTTTTTATTGTTAACGCGGGACAAGTTATACCAAGGTTTTTACTATGTTGCAAACATATTAATAAAAAATTTCAAATGTTATTGTTTGTTGTATTAATTTTGTACCAAGCAAGCATCTTAAAATAGATTATTAATCTGTATCAATACTAAGGTTAATTAGTGCCATAGCGATAGAGAGGTGTGCGATATGGTGATACAATCTGCGCAATATCTATCAGCTTTAGGATCCTTTACGCTATGAGCGAATTAAAAAACGACCGTTATTTACGTGCACTACAAAAACAGCCAGTTGATGTGACTCCGGTATGGATGATGCGCCAAGCAGGGCGTTACTTACCAGAATACCGCGCAACTCGTGCACAAGCGGGCGATTTTATGAGCCTGTGTAAAAATGCTGAGCTCGCTTGTGAAGTAACATTACAGCCGCTGCGTCGTTACCCATTAGATGCCGCTATTTTATTTAGTGATATTTTAACGATTCCAGATGCGATGGGCTTAGGTTTGTATTTTGAAACCGGTGAAGGTCCTAAATTTGAGCGTCCAATTTCATCACTTGCTGATGTACAAAAAATTCCAAAGCTCGATCCAACAGATGAGCTTGGTTATGTTATGAATGCCGTAAGCACGATCCGTCGTGAACTAAAAGGCGAAGTACCGCTAATTGGTTTCTCGGGTTCACCTTGGACACTTGCTACTTATATGGTTGAAGGCGGGAGCAGCAAGACCTTTGGTAAAATCAAAAAAATGGCGTTTGCTGAGCCAAAAACACTGCATTTGTTACTTGATAAGCTTGCTGATTCAGTGATCGATTACTTAAATGCACAAATTAAAGCCGGTGCGCAGTCTCTAATGGTGTTTGACTCATGGGGCGGTGTATTGAGCCCGCGTGATTATAAAGAGTTCTCATTGCAGTACATGCACAAAATCGTTGATGGTTTAATTCGTGAATACGATGGCCGCAAAGTGCCCGTTACGTTATTTACTAAAAATGGTGGTCAATGGATTGAAGCGATAGCAGCAACGGGGTGTGATGCAATTGGTCTCGATTGGACAATTAATATTAGCGATGCTAAGCGCCGTGTCGGCGACAAAGTAGCTCTGCAAGGTAATATGGATCCATCAATGTTACATGGCACACCAGATCGTATTCGCCAAGAAGTAGCGACTATCCTTGAAGATTTTGGCACAGGTGAAGGTCATGTATTTAACTTAGGCCATGGTATTACGCCTGATGTTGATCCTGAAAACGCGGGTGTATTTATTAATGCCGTACATGAGTTTAGTGCGCAATATCATAAGTAACTGCAGCTGTAACAAGCACTGTCATTTATAATCAAAAAAGCCCGCTTATCAGTAAGCGGGCTTTTTATTAGCTGTCTCAACGTGTTTATTTAAACAGTCGATTCAAACCATTTAACGCCGCAACACGATAGGCTTCAGCCATAGTTGGGTAGTTAAAGGTGGTATTTACAAAGTAATCAATATTATTGCCGCCATTTTTTTGTTCCATAATGGCTTGGCCAATGTGCACGATTTCAGAGGCACGCTCGCCAAAACAATGCACACCCAGTACTTCTTTGGTTTCAGTGTGGAATAATATTTTTAAACTACCCACTTCGGTACCAGCAATCTGTGCTCGCGCTAAATGTTTAAATTGAGCTCTGCCGACTTCATAAGGGATTTTCGCGGCGGTTAACTGCTGCTCTGTTTTACCTACTGAGCTCATTTCAGGGATGGTATAAATACCTGCCGGAATATCAATAATTAGTTTTTCATCGCAATTACCACAGGCAATTGCATCGGCAGCAATTCGACCCTGATCAAACGCTGCACTAGCAAGACTTGGGTAGCCAATGACATCACCAACGGCATAAATGTTATCGACCTCAGTTTGGTAAGTTTCATTAACTTTTAACTGCCCGCGGCCATCAGCTTTTAAGCCAACCGCTTCAAGGTTAAGTCCGTCAGTGTTGCCGGTGCGACCATTGGCAAATAAAATACAGTCAGCTTTAACGCGTTTTCCTGATTTTAAATGCATAACAACGCAATCATCACGGGTTTCAATGCGGTCAAATTCTTCGTTATGGCGGATCACAATGCCGCTATTCCAAAAGTGATAGCTTAAAGCATCTGAGATTTCAGCATCCATAAAGGCGAGTAAGCGGTCGCGAGTATTAACTAAATCGACTTTTGCACCTAAACCTTTAAAAATAGACGCATACTCACAACCAATAACACCAGCGCCGTAAATAAGTACACGATGAGGGTCATGCTCTAGGCCTAAAATAGTATCGCTGTCGTAAATACGAGAATGGGTAAAGTCGACTTCAGGTGGGCGATAAGGGCGAGAACCTGTAGCAATAACAATGGTTTTAGCAGTTAGTCGTTCGGTTGACCCATCAAGACGTTTAATTTCAATTGTGTGCTTATCAACAAAGCTAGCATCACCTTGAAACATATGAATGCGATTACGATCGTAAAAGCTACTGCGTAAATTTGATTGCTTAGAAATAACCGAGCTGGCGTGGCGCAAAATATCAGGAAACGTTAACCTACTAGGGCGCTCACCCACATTAAACAATGGGTTTGCTTTGTATTCTATGTAGCGGCTAACAGAGTGACGTAGTGCTTTTGAAGGGATAGTACCCCAATGTACGCAACCACCACCAACGGCAGCTTGGCGTTCGATAACGGCCACTTTTTTGTTGCTTTTAGACAGGTTCATGGCGGTACCTTCACCGCCAGGACCTGTGCCTATAATAATTGCATCATATTGAAATGATGGTTGTTCTTGCTTTACTTGTTGTTTGGCCACAGCCACTCCTACATTAACTAAAAGAGGCTTTTAATAACCTCGCATTGAGTGCAAGCCACGCCTGCTTTTGATTTTCCCAGGCTGCTTCCAACTCATGATATTGTGTCATTAAAGCTGATTTTTCGCATTGTTGCAGCATGTTATTCTTTTTAACTTCTAAAACTTGCTTTTTTAGTGCGCAAAAGTGTTGTAGCTTTTTCAGCAATAAATCGTACTCTTGCTGCAATAATGTAAGCTTATCTTGCGCTAAAGGCAATTTCGCTAAACGGTTTTGCGTTCTATTCATTAACGTTTCGGCTTTGGCTTTTTCGATGCGCTCAACCGGCGTACGTTTTAATTTTTTAGCAAGTCCAACAGCCGCAAAAGCGCGGATCATCCATTTTGTGGGATCATAATGAAACCATTTTATGCCATTGCGATAATCACTGGCAAAAATATGATGAAAGTTATGGTAACCCTCGCCATAAGTAAACAAGGCTAGTACCCCGTTATCACGAGCAGTGTTTTTTTCGGTGTAAGGTCGAGAGCCCCAGATATGCGCCACCGAATTAATAAAAAAGGTGAAATGCTGGCTCAATACCAAACGCAACAATCCAGCTAACAACAGCATGCCAATTACATCACCAATTATTAAACCCAGCAAGGCAGGGATACCAATATTAGTTGCTAATACTAATTTCATATAATGACGGTGTTGCCACATCACTATTTTATTGCGTTGTAAATCACGACAATTACTATAATCACCATAACTGTCGCCTTGGTAATCGCGTAACATCCAACCTATGTGGCTATACCAAAAGCCATTAGTTGCTGCATAAGGGTCTTTTACAGGGTCATCAACTTGGCCATGATGAACGCGGTGATCGCTGCTCCAGTGCAGCGCACTATTTTGTAGTGCAAAAGCACCACCTAAAGCAAAAAAGGCTTCTACAACAGGATGAGCGTCGTAAGTTTTATGGGCCCATAAGCGATGGTAGCCTGCGGTAATTGACATACCAGCATAAAACATACAAGCAACAAATGCGATCCAATGACTACTGGTAAAGCCATGGGTAAACCCATACCAAGGCACTAATGTGGCAGCAGCCAAAAAAGTAATACTAAAAAATAGGACATTGGTCCAAATAATCGGTGGTTTTTTCATCTTTTCAAATCTGAGCGTACACTTGTAAGCTAAAATAATATTTCATTCTCTTGCCGTCAAGTATTAGACTGGAGAATTAAGATAAAAATCACCATAAATTGATTTAAATTAAATCAGGAGTAGTTCATGTCGGGTGTTCGCGCGCAACAGAAACAAAAAACACGACAAGCTTTAATTGAAGCGGCATTTAACCAATTAAGCGCCGATCATAGCTTTTCTAATTTAAGTTTACGTGAAGTTGCCCGTGAAGCAGGTATAGCACCAACCTCATTTTACCGCCACTTTAAAGACATGAATGAACTGGGTTTAACCATGGTCGATGAAGCCGGTTTAACGCTGCGCCAGCTAATGCGCCAAGCGCGCCGCCGTATAGCCAGTGGCGGTAGCATTATCACCACCTCGATTGTTACTTTTATGGAGTTTATTGATAACTCCAGTAATCAATTCAGATTATTACTGCGTGAACGCTCCGGCACCTCTAAAGCATTTCGTGCCGCTGTAGCCCGTGAAATTAAACACTTTATTTTAGAGCTTGCTCATTATCTTGAAAGCGAAACCCCGTGCGATGCAACTCATGCGTATATTCAAGCAGAGGCTATGGTCACGCTAGTATTTAATGCCGGTGCTGAAGCATTAGACATAGAAGGGCAACAACGAGAAGAGTTAGTCGATCGTTTAATTTGGCAATTACGTTATATAACGCGTGGCGCTAGTAATTATGTGCGAGAGAATAAAAACACGAGTGAATAATCAGCATAAATGCTTGTAGATTTTTTGTTCCTATTTCTTTATTATTGCAAGCTAAAGTTTATACTCAGAAAATTAAATCTCTGCATTAGAGAAAGCGAGGATGCACATGCTCACCAAGGACGCGGTGAACTTTAAACACGCCCATATTTTTGATGAAATAAAAGATGAAGCAACCGAACCTGTTGTAACGTTTGCGTACGTCAGGCGAGCTGAATTCTTTTTATTACCGAAAAAACTACAACGGCTTATTCAAGATAATCAGTATGGTGTAATTGATAAACACCAAGCCGCACGGCTACGTGATGATCCCCGCAGCCAATTTTGGGCAAATGAAAAAACATGGCGAAAAGTCAGCTACAACACCTATAAAAATACCGCGCAAGGCTTAGCTGTTTATCCAAAAGATCCTGTGAGTACCACTAAGTTTTCGTCATCCGGTGGAGCTAATGCCGCACCTGATTATTCGGCTTCGGAGCATTTTTTAAGTGACTCCAACCAAGCAAACTTCTTAGCAAATCCAGCGCTACTCAATAGCCAGTATGGCGAAGGCCAAGCAAAGTCTATTGCGCAATCAATGCAGCAAAATAGCCGTGCTTTAAAGCCAACAGTTGTTGAAGTTCACTTACCCGCAGTATGTATATATAAGCCTATTTTGCAAAGTACTGTATTGCTAAAAGCGTCGCATCAAGTTAGGCAAAATTTTTCAAACCATCTTTTACAAGCAAGTGAAACTGTAGAGCAGCTCGCCGAGCAATATACCGGCTATAAAAATGCCAATTTGATTTACGACTACAACCTAGGCTTTAGTAACCGCAAACCAGCCAAACCCGGCACTAGCTTACGCGTGCCCGATGGCTGGAAGCTCAATATCGAAGGCTCAAGCAGCAACAGTCGCAGCGTGGTTATTAAGTGGCAAGGGCCAACCAGCGGGCAAGTAACCTTGCAACTCGATAAAAAACGCCCTGACGAAGTATCGTTTTGGCAGCATTTTTTTGCTGTAAAGCCCGGACTTTATAACGTTATTGTCACTGCCAGCGGCGCAGTAGATACCACTACCTTTACCGTTGAACAGCCCGCGTTAGGCTACGAAATTGAATTGCGTGATGAAGTAGGCGAGCCGCAAGCGAATATGGGGTACAAAATTCGCTTACGTAACGGCCATGTTATCACCGGACAGCTCGATCAAAACGGCTACGCCAACGTATCAGGCCCTGATTTTGAAAACGCCAAAGTCAGCTTTTTTGAACTCGCCGATCACGATTGGTCAGTAGGCAACATCACCTAAACGTAGACTTGCTCTGGCGATATTTATATTTAGGGATAAGGATATTTCAATGACACAACAACACACCGTCGCACAAGGCGAAACTCTGCTACGCATAGCACGCCAATATGGTTATAAAACCTCAACCGCCTTGTATAACCCCCCCAGTAATGCCGAATTTAGAGCGCTGCGCCCTGATCCAAACTTAATTTACCCGGGCGATAAAATTACCATACCACCTAAAAAAGAAAAGTTTATGCCGCTGCGCGCCAACAGCCTAAATACGTTTGTTGTACAAAACGAAAAAGAATATTTTCGCTTGCAAATAATTCATGAAGATGGTGATGACATCACTGGCAAACGTATTGTACTCAACATAGGCAGCCAAACTATCGATACCGTTTTACCGAGCGACGGCCTAGTTGAAGTTGAGCTAAATGAGAACGACACGCTCACCGCTCAGGTTGATTTATATCTCAAGGAAGATCAAAGCTCACCCAGTGAAAGTTTTACCGCACAAGTTGGTCATTTAGACCCCATCGATACACTTTCAGGTGTGCAAGCACGTTGTAATTTACTGGGCTTTGATTGCGGTAAGGTAGATGGAATTAATGGCGCAAAAACTAAAGCAGGTGTTAAGGGGTTTCAATTTGTACATGGCTTAGAGGTTGACGCAATAGCAGGGGAAAAAACAAAAGCTAAGTTAAAGCAAGTTTATGGATCTTAATCTAAGGAATAGAATGAATACAGCAAATAATGCCTTACCTATGGCGGTTAATAGTATCAATAAAGTGATAGTTGATACTGAAGTGACACCTATTTATCCCGTGAGATATGCTTATGCCAATTTTTTTGAAGAAACATTACATGAAAATGCGCTACCCACAGATTTAAATACGTTATTACATGCAAGAACGATTAAAGATGGGCAGGGTTATATTATTCGTTTACTGCGTGAGGGGTGGGTTTATCTATTTGATGAAGATAATCCTGCAACAGATTTACTGCATATTTTTAAATATGAAAAACGCAAAAGTGATAAAGGCATAGCGACAGAACATTTTGTTAAGTACAAATTTAAAAATGGTGTCGATGCTTCTCAAGGTATCGAAGTGGATACACATAAAAAGTGTAAGCTTTCTGATGATGGTAGCTATGGTTTTGTATTTGCCAGTAGAGAAGTAAAAAAAGTCTCTATTGTTTATACCGAGCATGAATTAGCAAAGGAAGTACTCGATAAGCTGCAAAGTCAGCAAAGCTTTCGTCGCGAATGCATGCAGTTAATTGACCTTCAAAAAGAAGACGGGCAGGACTTTGTTCCAGCAACAGAAACCAATTTGTGGAAGCTTGTTGAAGATTACAGAGAGCGCAAAGAGCGTTTTTTAAAGTTTCAAGCAAGTACAGAGGCTGATCAAAATGAAATTAGTTTAGATGTACTAACTACGGATGACTCCTACGAGCTTGATGCAAGTTATATTTCCTTACTTATCAATCACACATTGAGGTTTTCTAAAAAATCTAAAATTATTGCGTTATTTGACCCTGTTGGGCGACAAAAAGATATTGCACTTGCCCATGGTCAGCTGTGTATTTTACAGCAAGCCGAATCCGCTCAAAACATTTATCCCTATACAATAGGCGCGTTTGTACAAGCGCTTCGTAGTAGTAAAGACGAAGCCATTAAAGAAGCCTTAGCAGAAAACATCAACTGGCAAGATCATGGCCGCTATTGGCAAGCAATGGATAAACGTCAGCGTACATACTTAGCACGCCAGCAAGAGCTCGTCGATTTGTATAGCGCATTTATGGAAGCTGCGCCGCATCAAAATCAAGTGGGGAGTTTAAATACCTACCTACAAAGTTTTTTTGCAGAGCCCCAACAAGATGCTGAGCAGGAAAATGAATTTGTTAAGGTGTGCGATATCTACACTGATATGTTTGCCGGAATGTTAGCATCAGCACCCGGAAATAAAGCCTTTGAGCAGTTGTTTATTGAAGGAGCTGAACAAGCCGAAAACAATAGTAATACGTCACCAATCGCCATATTTTGGCACTACTTTTTAAGGCCAATTGTTACGCAACCACAAAAGGGCACTGACTTTACTGCTAACACCTTAAGAGCACTAGATAGACTGATGGTGACGATAGCCCCGGTTATCTCTAAGTTATATTCACCTACAAAGGTGAGTTTGGACTACGCAAAAAAACTATTTGGTGTAAGTGCTGGGGCGGGGATTAACTATATCGCCAACAAAGTAGTCCCCGCTATCTTAAACGCATATGGCATACAAATACTCAATAAAACAGTTTCTCTCACTGAGCCACAGCTAGAGAAACTGTTTAACCAAGTCATCAATGGCGCAAACTTAAACCACTACTTACATGTAACTAACCCGCAAACAGCAGAGCGTTATGTCGGCAGTGCTGAGCGCAAAATTAAACTAGGGCAAGCGGCATTTGACTGGGTTGAAGGCGTAAAAGACGCTAAACTCCCCACGCTGATTACCCTATCAGAAATTCAGGTTGATGCTCGTCATTACAATAATTATGAGTTTGTACATAGCCCTTACAGCGAAGCGAGTAAAATTGCGATTCTTGTTGATGGAAGTTTTGCTGGTTTAAGTGCCTTTTTTAATCTTTCAGCAATTAACGACCTAATCCACCAAAATCGATTTGATATAACAAACCCACTAAAAAACCGCTCAACATTTCAATCTGTGATGATATGGACGAGTATACTCTCAGCACTAACGGTTGATATCGCTACCATAGGAAGTGACACACTAAAACTAGGTGTTAAGGTGCAGCCTAAGTTTTTACAACCCCAAGCAATGCAAAAGTTATCATCGCAGGCAACACATTTAAGTAAATCACTAAGTGAGTTTGTTGCGGGTAAAGTCGCGACACGGCTTATTTTAGTGGCGAATGTAGCGGGCGCTGTTAGTTCTGCAATGAGTGCAATTAATGCTTTCAATGTTGGTAGTGACGAAGAAGCCTATGGGCACTTAATCACCATGGCAGGCTCGGCTGCACTAGCAGCACAGGTGATGTTTTTTGGCTCCAGTGCGCTTTATGCTAGCGCTGCTTCAGCTGCTACAATCGGTGGCGCGCCTGTCAGTATATTATTGCTCATAGGCGGTTTAATCGCTATAGGTGCAGGTATTACCATGACATTTTTGTTCGGTAAAAATGATTTAGAACTATTACTAGCAAACTGTTTTTGGGGGAGTGGTAGTAAGTATGCATTTTGGGACATGGATGAAAAAAGAGGATTTATAGATGACCGAATTACCAAGTCTTATGATATTTATGATAGTCGGACTATCGCATCTTCATTCCAAATAGAGTTACAAGAGTTTGAAAATATATTTAACCGGCCAACATTTTCGATTGAAGTGAAAGATGGTAAGTCTTATTACAACTTTACCTTACCTAACTTTAGGGTAGGCATTTCACAGCTTCTCTTTGAAGTAAGAGTTAATAAAAGAGTATTGTCAGATGGCATTATGAAGCCAAATGCTCTCAGTAATAGCATTAGCGACTTTAGCCCATACGTTACTATGCGTGAAGTTGACTTGCCATTAACCCAAAGCTTAAAGCAGCAGTTCAATACCGTAAAACATACCTTGAATTCAGGGCTTGCACAATTTACCTTAACCCTCGAACATGAAAAAGATGTTTTTTTATATTGGTATTATGAGCCATCACCAGGGGTTGTCGTACCAAAGCGTTATTTGGTTGAAAACCAATTAGTTGGTGGGGCCATTATAGGCATGATTGATGATGATTTTATGCCTGAAACACATTAATAAAAGAGATTTCTATGGCTTTGATTAAACACCACTACCCAATACCTTTAGTAAATAAGTTGAAAGCACTGCTTAGCTTTCAACTTACTAAAGAGGCGCCGCCGCCAACACCGATAGTGTATGTAGATGAACATATTTGTAAGCTTAGTAATAATTCAATGAAAGCCCGTAATATGGGGCTGATCCCATTGTTATTAATTGTGTTATTTACTGCATGTTTAAATGCTAATAATATATTAAAAAGCTGGAGTGCAAGAGAGAGAGCAACTATTGATAGTATTGAATTATATAAAAAAAAGTATGGAGAGAATTATTTTAGTAGTACAGAAGTAAACCCAATACACTTAAAGTGGTATAAATTGCTAGATGAAAGTGGTGAGTTGACGTTTAAAAGCTACTTGTATGCTCGTCACAGTAATAAACATACAGCTTATGGAAGTTATTTTTACAAAAAAGACATTTCATTTTTAGTTTTTTACGCTATTACTATTCCACTTTTGTTGTTTTTTATTATTCGTTTTAAGCGTCAAGCGCCGATGGTGTTTGATCGTGATAAACAAATTGTTTACCTCTGGTACAAAGGCAAAGTACGCGCCCAGCACTTTAAAAATTTACGGGTTTATGAAGACTTTCAAATGATGCGTATTCAGACCCGCGGTTTTGATAAACACAACAACATGCAATGGGCTAATTTTATGGTGCAACCTCGTCATAATCCTTATTACAACGGCAAAGATGCGTACGAGCCAGTATTGGCATTTATTTGCCAATTTATGGAATATGGCCGCGAGCATGTAATGCCGCAGTGCAAGCAATGGCAAACCGATGACAAACCCTTTGCATTTTTTGATGATGAAAAACCAAAAGACTTTGCGCAGCAGCTAAATGCGGTGTTAACACATTTATCGGAGAATGATACAGATATCCCGCTTGATAAAGACAATTTACCCATTCCCCCTGTGTGAATAAGGTAAGGGCTGATGGTTTTAGAGCATCTAAAGCGCTTTACAACCACCCAAGCAACGCAGAGTTTAAAGCCCTACGCCCCGATCCTAATTTAATTTACCCGGGCGATAAAATCACTATTCCACCAAAAAAAGAAAAGTTTATACCGCTGCGCACCAATAGTATTAATAGCTTTGTTGTACAAAACGAAAAAGAATATTTTCGCCTGCAAGTGTCGTACGACGACGGCGATGATGTAGCGGGCAAACGCGTAGTACTCAATATTGGTAGCCAAACAATAGATACCGTATTGCAAAGTGATGGGCTTATCGAAGTAGAGCTTAATAATAACGACGCACTTACTGGCAACGTCGATTTATATTTAAAAGCAGGCGAAACCACACCAACTAAAAGCTTTGCGGTACAAATAGGCAATCTAGATCCAATCGACACGCTTTCTGGCGTGCAGGGACGTTGTAATATGTTGGGGTTTAATTGCGGCAAGGTTGATGGCGTCATGGGAGAAAAAACACGCATTGGGGTAAAAGAATTTCAGTACCAACATGAGCTAGATGTAGATGGTATTCCTGGCCCTAAAACCAAAGCAAAATTACAGCAAGTATTTGGGAGTTAGTATGAGTGCCCCGCATAGTATGCCAATGGTAGTTAACAATATAAATCTGTGAACGATTGTTAAGCCCGCTTTTGTATTTTTTTATCAAGTTGATACTAATGCAAAAAATTACGCTAAAGAACAGCTCATGCTGGTAAATAATCAACATAACTGGCAGCAAATAAAACCCATATCACGTGTAATGCCTGAGGGGAACTGGGTTCGTATAGAATTTACCGACATACCCCAAAGCGGCAATTTTGATTTATTACAAGACCCAAACGACGGCCAGCCTACTTACTATATATTTGATAACGTGCCATTCAGCGAGCTTAACAAGCAAACACCAAACACGGTAATAATGGCAGAGATAACAGAAGGGTAAGTGCATTCATTTTGCCTTCATTATAAAAGGTTTTAAATAATGAGTTTGTTTACAGCAATCCAATAAATGGGCTCATTCAGTAAAAGGATAGTTTTTGATGTTTTTTAAAAAATACAGCATGTTTTGCGTGCTCTCTCTTTGTGCCAGCTTGGTACTAGGCGGTTGCTCAGAGCCATCTTCACAAGGCTCTGAGCAGGCAGAGGTTGATGTTGCTAAATACCCATGGGCAAAAGAGCATCAAAACCACCCTGAGTGGCCGATGGAGATACGTGAAGAGGTGTATGGCGATGCAGATACCTTCTCAACCCCGCGGTTAATGTTTTGGAATAAATACAAATACAGTGAGGTACGCACGCTGTGGTCATCTCGTTTAGATGGCTCAGACAGGCG
>NZ_JACJEE010000046.1:0-25702 GCF_014163915.1 Pseudoalteromonas sp. SR41-8 | reverse complement strand
GTTCTAGGTTCTAGGTTCTATAAATTCTAACTTTAAATTTTTATGGCAAGCTTTATTCATGTATTTTAAAACTTGCCATTATATTTTTTGTAAAAGTAATGCGCGGGGTAAACCCACGCCTAAGCTTATTCTTTTGCTAATATATCGCAGATACGTTGGCATGCTTTGCCATCGCCATAAGGGTTATGGGCTCGGCTCATTGCTTTGTATGCAGCCTCATTGGTTAACAATTCATTTAGCGAGGAAGAGATTTTTGCTACATCAGTACCAACAAGTTTTACTGTGCCGGCGTCTACCGCTTCTGGGCGCTCTGTTGTGTCACGCATTACAAGCACAGGTTTACCTAAGCTTGGTGCTTCTTCTTGTATACCACCAGAGTCAGTAAGGATAATATGCGAGCGATTCATTAAATATACAAATGGTAAGTATTGTTGTGGCTCTATTAAATGTACGTTATCTACAGCTTTTAATATACGCTTTACTGGCTCTTGAACATTTGGGTTTAAATGAACAGGGTAAAGTATTTGTGTATTTGGGTGAGCTTTGGCTGTTTGCGCTAGCGCTTCACAAATTCGCTCAAACCCACCACCAAAGCTTTCACGACGATGACCCGTGACTAAAATAAGCTTTTTACTTTCATCAAGCATAGGGAATTGTAATGCTAATGTGTTGCTTAACTCTGCATCATTTTCTATTTGTTGCTTAACTAGTAGTAAAGCATCTATAACCGTATTACCGGTTACAAATATATTTTCATCTGCATAGTTTTCTTTTAAAAGGTTCGCTTTTGAGGTATCCGTTGGCGCAAAGTGGAATTTTGTTAATGCCCCCGTTAATTTACGGTTACCTTCTTCTGGCCATGGCGAATAAATATTGCCGGTACGTAAGCCTGCTTCAACGTGGCCAACTGCTATTTGCTCATAATATGCTGCTAAACTTGCTGCAAACGTTGTTGCCGTGTCGCCATGAACAAGTACAACATCTGGTTTAAACTCTTTAAGTACAGGTGTTAGCTCTTGCAAGATACGACTCGTTACTTCTGGCAGTGTTTGGCCTGCTTTCATTAAGTTTAAATCGTATTCAGGCGTAATTTTAAAAAGCTCAAGTACTTGATCTAGCATTTCACGGTGCTGCGCCGTTACACATACTTTAGCGTCAAAACGACCATCGTTAGCTAGGGCATGAACAAGAGGTGCCATTTTAATGGCTTCAGGGCGAGTACCAAATACTGTTAATACTTTCACTTTTACGTCCTTTGTGAGTTTTAAAATAGCTATTTATCAGCTATCAGGGTAACGCTACAATGTTGCATTACGGTTTCAAATTTTAGGTTCTAGGTTCTAGGTTCTAGGTTCTAGGTTAATCAGTTTAAAAACAGCTACGGGCTTTGTGCAGCGAGCTAATTAATCTAGCAAAAACCATTTTCACCACCGAAAGCACCGAGTCGCTTTGCTGCACTGAGAAACCATTCGCGGCTAAAGCCTGCTCCTACGCTAAATCATAGATACTAGGAGCTAGGTCCTAGCTCCTATTTTCTTACTTATCCGATTTATATTCGTAATTGTAGTAGCCGTAATAGCCATAAGCGTTACTGGCTTTTTTAACTACACCATTGAACACTACGCCTTTTACATCTGTGCCGTTTTGTTCAAAGCGGTTACGGGTAAGTTCGATTTCTTTAATATGATTTTGGCCAAAACGTGTTACTAATAGTGTAGTGCCGGTATGGGCGCTAACTATTGCTGGGTCGGTTACCGCTAAAATAGGTGGTGTATCTACAATTATTATATCGTACGCCGCACTGACCTCTTCAACTAACTTACTAAAGTTACTGTGCATAAGTAGTTCAGAAGGGTTCGGCGGTATTTGCCCACGGGTAATAACACTCAAACCTTCTACAGTGGTTGGCTTGGTTACTTGCTCAAGGTTTAAACGCCCTGATAGGTAATCACTTAAACCGTCATCCCACTTTAGGCCGAATTGAGTTTGTAAATACCCTTTACGCATATCGGCGTCAATTATCAGTACTTTTTTACCACTTTGTGCCAATACAGCAGCTAAGTTAACTGATACAAATGACTTACCTACACCGGGGCTTGGGCCGGAAATTGCAATCAGGTTATTTTTAGCTTCCATCATTGCAAAGTGTAAGCTTGTACGTAGGCTACGCAGTGCCTCAATTGATAAATCTGCTGGGTTATCAAGCGCTAATATCGATTTAGGTTTATTCACTTTGTTTTTAAGCGCTTTACTAAAGCCGGTGAGTTTATCTTGATAATCTGAGTACGGCACGCTGGCGTATACAGGTAGGCCAATTGCCTCAATCTCGTTTGGATCTTCAACGCCTTTATGCATGGCTTTTTGTACTAATACAAAAGCTAGTGCAAGCATGCCGCCCAGCATAGTCGCCATTACTACTATTAAGGCTTTTTTAGGCTTAACCGGTTTTGAGGTATTAACCTCTGCAAAGTCAATAATACGTACGTTACCCACAGTACCGGCACGCACTATATCAAGCTCTTGGGTTTTGCTAAGTAGTAATGTATAAATTTGGTTGCTTACTTCTACATCGCGTTTTAGGCGAAGTAACTCTTGTTGCGTCTCTGGTAGATTACCTACTTCGCCAACCAATTCTTTTTTCTGCTCATTAACTGCGCTAATTTGTTCAATTAAGCCTTGGTAAGTCGGGTGATCTTTTTTAAACTTACGGCTCATTTCAAGGCGTTTAAGCTCAAGCTCTTGCAGTTTAGTTTCAAGTTTAACTACCTGCTCTAATACTCCTTGCGTTTCAAGAGTAATATTAATTGACTGGCGCTTAATTTGGTAATCGTTAAAACGTTGCTCGGCAAACTCTAACTGCTTTTTAATCTCTGGTAGTTGAACTTCTAAAAACTCAAGGGATTTTTGTGCTTCGGCTGAATTACGCTCTACGTTACGGCGTACATAAATACCCGCTACTTTATCAAGTACTTTTTCAGCATAATGTGGCTTTTCGCTCTGTAGGCTCAAGTTAATAATACCTGAGTCTTTACCTTTTTCGCTGGCACCAATCGCAGCTTGTAAATCTAGAATGGTATTTAAGCGGTCTTTACGTAAAATGCTAAATTCAGTACCGGTACGGGCGTTTAAGCTACGTATCGTTAAGTTAAATTTACCGTTGGTTAGCTCTTGGCCAACTTTACCAGTTAATATTTGTTCGCCTTCGTCATTTAATAAGGCCACAGCATTATTTTCTTGCGCCACAAGTGTAAACTCGCTACCTACAGCAGATCGTGGTACATCAAACCTAAATACATCAATACTCTCACCGCCCCATGCGTAAGAACTAGCACCAAAGCTCGGCTCAGCCAATTCACCTTCACTAACAGGGCTGAATTTACGAAACGCTCGGCTACCAATAAATGGGAATAGTTTTGGCTCAGCTATTACATCAAGCTTTAGTGTATCTACTGCTTCACCAATTACTGAGCGTGATTTAAGTAGTTCGATCTCTGTTACCGCAGCTGAGGTACTTTCAAACATGCCGGCCATATCGTCAAAACCAGGGACCGAGCCACCGCTTTCTTCCACTTGGATCATTGCTGTGGCTTGGTATACCGGGGTCGAGAATACCGCGTAAACCACCCCCACAGCCATAAACACAGCTGTTAAGGCGATTATAAAATATTTACGATCTATCAAAGCACCTAACAGTGCCATTAGGTCAATTTCTTGGCTTGCTTGTGTGTCTGGTCTATTTTGTTTGTTTGCTGCTAACGCAGTGGGCTGAGCATTCATGTACTAGCCTATCCTTATAAATACTTTTGCCAAGCGCTACAGGCGCTGTCGATTAATGCATAAACGTGTTGAAACGCTTCAAGACTCTGCCTATATGGATCAGGTATTTCTTTATCACCTAGCCATTTACCGAGTAAAAAAGTTTTTCCGCGCGCTTCTGGGTAGCGGCTACACAGGTCAGTTAAATGGCGTTGTTCCATCACTAAAATAACACTATTTTGCGCAACTAGGCTTGATGTTAACTGCCGACCTTGGTGCTCATCCATATTTATACCATAAGTTGCAGCAATCTGCTTTGCTGTCGCATCAGCGGCTTTACCTTCTAGTGCCGTTAAACCCGCAGAGGATACTTTAACATTTTTACCGGCTAGCTTACTCTTTAATACGTATTCAGCGGTTGGACTGCGGCATATATTACCAGCGCACACCACTAAGATAGAATCAAACATCGTTATCCTTAGTTTGTTGCTGTTAAGCCATCAATTGAATCAACTGTCGCGATTGACGGTAATAACAAACTTATTACACGGTTCCAGCGAGCAAGCGGTGCCGATGTTACATATACAATATCGTGTGGTTGCAATTCAAATTGCTCAGCTAACACCAGTGCTGCAACATTTTTTGCGTGCAACTGGTATACATCGGCAATAACACCATCACGTTCTAAATTACGTTTACGTAGTACAAATACGCCATTGGCGTCGGCGGTATTTTCGTTTAAACCACCTGAATTACTGAGTGCTTCAGCAAGATTTAAACCATAACGATTAACATCA
Organism: Pseudoalteromonas sp. SR41-8; assembly: GCF_014163915.1. Lineage (NCBI taxonomy): Bacteria > Pseudomonadati > Pseudomonadota > Gammaproteobacteria > Alteromonadales > Pseudoalteromonadaceae > Pseudoalteromonas > Pseudoalteromonas sp. SR41-8. The sequence goes on along the minus strand of NZ_JACJEE010000046.1, from coordinate 21,149 downwards.
ACAGAGCCTGCTTTTTTAACATCACCTAATACAAAAACACGCTGTAAGTCATTACGGTTTACGTGCACTATGTCGCCATGTTGTAACAAACGGTTTTGCGAAATATCGCCATGTGCATAAAAATCATCAAGTTTAATAACTTCAGTTTTGTCGCCGCGGGTAAAGGTAACCGTGCGCCAATCGGCAGCTTCAGTTAAACCACCTGCTTGGTTTAAGGCGTCAATCAATGTGAGTGGAATTTCTGTAACAGGTAATATACCTGGTTGCTTTACTTCGCCAGTTACATACGCTTTTTGGCTACGAAAACCAACCACTTTAATATCAACTTGCGGGTCTTCAATCACTCGGCTAAGGCGTTTAACTAATTCAGCATGTACTTGCTGTACTGTTTTACCTGCTGCCTGAATATTGGGTGCATAGGCGTAAGTAATGGTACCGTCTGCTTGCACGCGGAAACCATCGAACTCAGCAGTACGTTGTACAGCTGCTGGTATGGTTAATTCTGGGTGATCCCATACACCAATGGTAAGTACATCACCTACACCGAGTATGTATTCGTAATCACTAACATTTAAACCATCAAGGCTCGAAGGTGGCTTATTTTTTTTACGCGATTGGTTTTGCTGATAAATTAAAGATGAGTCAATAATTTGAATATTTACTTTTTCAAGGTCTTGTTCAAGGTTTTTTGTTTGTTCACCCGATTCGATTCCTTCGAAATGGCTACCGGGGATGATTGTACAACCTGTCATTGTTAGCAACGTGAGTGATGCTACAAGTGTTTTACAGCTTAGCGCCATTGTTTATTCCCAAAATAATATTAAATTCTAAAACTTTCAGCTTATTTTTAAATATATTGCTGTTATTTTTTGCTGGCTAATTAAAGCATGGCTACCTTTGCTTCGCAAGGTTGGTTGCACGTTTACTGTGCAAGCAGTTAACTTTTTTGTTAATTTAGTGTTCTAGGTTCTAGGTTAATCCGTTTTAAAGCTAAAGATGAAAGGTCAAGCCTTTCGCGGCTAAAGCCGGCTCCTACGAAAACCATTTTTATCACCGAGCACTGAGTAAACATTCGCGGTGGCAAGCCACTCGCCTACAAAACCATTTTTACACAAAGAGAAGGCAATGAGGGTAAATGAGAAAACATACCTATTTATATCTTCATATTTAGCGCGGCGCCCTCTTGTCCTCTTTGTGAGTAAATCACTTAAAATCTTTTGCTCGAGATAAACCCACGCCTACAAAACAATTTTTACCACCGAGGGCACCGAGTCGCTTTGCTACACTGAGAAACCATTCGCGGCTAAAGCCTGCTCCTACGAAAACCACTTTTTGCACAAAGAGAAAACAATGAGCGTAAATGAGAAACCAAAACCTTTATTCTTTTCCTCCAAAGCGCAGCGCCTCTTAACCTCTTTGTACGTAAATCACTTAAAATCTTTTGCTTGTCTAGTCCTTCGGACACGCTTCACGTTCCAGTTCGTCGCAGAGCTCCTCTCGCTCCAGCTTGAAAGCAAAACTTTTTGCTTGTCTAGTCCTTCGGACACGCTTCCGCCCCTAGGTTACAGTTCCTACGTTCTGGTCAATTTAATTCAAATTGTAAAATACAAGACCTTTCGCGGTAGCAAGCTACTCGCCTACACGTAATTTAACACCGTAGGCGTTAAGCTTGCTGACGCGTGTTCATTAGGTCATTGTCACTTCCCTAGTGCCTTTAACTTAAAACTTTTAACCTACTTTTCTTACGTCGCAGTTATCTACGCTCATTTCTATTTGTTTATTGAGTAGGTTGACTAACAATATACTGCGCATGTCGCCGTCGGGCTCTTTAAATATTGCTTGTACGTCTTTAAACGAGCCATTATTTAGACACACTAAATCACCGGGTTCCGGTAAGCTATTATTATCTTGCGTTAGCTCGAAATTTTTTAATTCTTTGATAAGTTGATCAGGTACTAATTGATACGATGCACCATACGACACAAAACCACTTATACCACGGGTGTTTTTTACCGCAGCAAAGTTACCGGTTTGAGGATTTAAGCGAACAAATAAATAATTAGGAAACACAGCAGATTGCTTAAAAGTACGACGACCTTTAATTAGCTGTTGTTTTTGTAGCTGAGGAAAAAAAGCTTCAATCCCTTGGTTTTGTAAATTAACTTGGGCACGAGCTTCTTGCCTTGATTTACAAAATAATAAGTACCAACTATCCATATCAATCCCTAAAACAGTGACTTTTTGCCTGAGACCTTGTTGTTGTTATTTCAGACGGTGGGGATTATACGTGCTCGATTAGGGTAGTGTCTATAAAAAAACCCATTAAAACTTTTCATGTTTAATGGGTTTTCATTAGTTCTGCAATTGAGGATAATTTGATTTAGTAAAAACTGAGAAACTAAACAGAGACTTACTAATTTTTTACTATGCTTTTTTGTTAAGGTTATGCGCAACCATAGATCACTTCAAATTTAGTAAAACCAAGTAAATTGAGTCAAAAACTCCTAGAGTAAAAACACCCAGCAGAGCAAAAAGCTAGCAAGCTAGCGTGTTATTAAAACAACTCAACGATTAAAGCTGCTCTTCTGTTTGCTCATTTTTTCGATAGAAATATAGCTTACCGTTACTGTTTGCATTTATCGCAGCAAGGATCGGCTCGGCTCCTTCAGCAATCGTCATCACATTTGGGTTATCGATTAATAAGTTATCTCTTAGCTTCGTTTCAATGGCTCCTGGACATAATACGGTTATATCGTAACCATCCTTATGTAGCCCTTTTGACAAAGTAACCACACCAGCCTTAGCTGCACAATATGAAGTCCAATCTTTATAGCTGTTAAAAGCGGCTGTTGAAGCAATATTTATCAACTTAGTTTTTTTATTTGCTCTTAAAGCTGCTCTACAAATAAGGTAAGTACCAATTAAGTTTACTTCAATATCTCTAATCCATAATTGCGGATCTGATTCAGCAACTAAACATGAATAAAGTGTTCCTGCAGCATTGATAACAATATCAAACTGGCGTCCGCTAAAATAATCTTCCACAGAGCTTGGATCTGCAACATTAAGGTCAATACGCGACGGAGCCGCTACTTGGTGTCCGGCCGCTATTAAAGATTGTGTTAAAAACTTTGCAAGGTCCCCTTGACCACCTGTTATTAGTATATTCATTTTTTAGGCTCGGGAATTGGGTGTACATCACTTGGCTCAATAAGTTTTTTATATTGGTCGTAAATTTTCTTTTTTAAGTTGGTCGAGCTAACACCGGCCCCATAAGGAAAATAAAACACCTGTACGCCTTGATCTTTTAGGTAGTCGTATTTCCCTTTCCAGTCATCTCCAATAACAAAAATGTCGATATTTAAGTTCTCGACTGTTTCATTATGGTCTAATGTGCGTTGTGGGATCACCACGTCAGGGTCTCTTAACCCCTCAACAATGGCTATGCGCTCTTCAAACGGCACCGCTGGCGGCTTTTTATAAGAACATACAAGTTCGTCAGTACTAACACCTACAATAAGGGTGTCACCTAAACCACGACCGTAATTGATCATTTTTAAATGATTACTGTGAAACAGGTCAAAGGTCCCCGATACATACACAACTCTACTCTTCATAATATACCTCTTTAATTTTCTTTCGTTTATTAGCTATCGCCAGCTAACAATTTATATAACCGTACAAGTAACGCTGCAAATACAATACACGCAGAAAATAACACTAATTTATTATAGTTTACGGAAACTTTTCGCTTTACGAAAACCGTAGGCATCGTACTTGTTGCTACCAGTAAAACGGTCACTATCAACAACAACCTGCCCGACACAATAGCAAAGCTTGAAAATAAAATTGTAAGTAACAAAAACGACTTTACTAAATAAAAATCTTTTGCCCGGTTTAGTTTTACTTCACTTTTAAACTTAAAAAACTCTAAGAGTAAAATAAAAAATAAAAACACCTTTCCAACTAACGATAATGGCTCTAAGTAAACAGTGCCTTCATAGCCATAACCTAGCTTAGAACCGATCATAATAATTATATCGCGGATGATCTCACTAAGAATAAAAGCACTGCAACCGCAAGCTAAAAACAAAGTAGGCGTAGCAAACTTTATAAATAGCCTATTAGTTATATACCCTGCAAAAGCTAAAACACCTGCGGCAGGATGAACAAGCACCGAAGTAGCCGACAAAACTTTTAGTTTTTTAGCATATATCAGCAATGCAATTGCCCCAAAAGCCCCTGTAAAAAACCGCGTTTGTTCGTTTAGTATTTCACCTACTAAAACAATTAACACAACCATAAAAAATAAGTTTCGGGTTAGCGCCGCTATTGATACCGCCATAATAACTAGATAACTTAAATGCACATAAAAGTAGCTTAAACCTAAGCTTCTGAATACATCGCCCAGAACAATAAAGAGATAACCAAATGCCTCTTGCCCTTTGTTATAGGCAGTCATTAACTTTTGGTAATCATCTAAATATTCATTTGTAGCGACTAAAGCTATCAAAATAATAAATGCGCGAAATAATAAGTTAACCATTTATTAGGCTTTTATCTTCTATATTTTGCTTAAAGTCATTATTTGATTGCATAGGCCTTTTTTGTAATAGACTTTCTAGCTGATGAACATTAGCAATATCTTCAGATATAATTAAATAAGGATAATATTTTATATCAGCAAAGAAAGTGCAACTTCTATTAACAACAACCCACATGTCTTGGCTAATTGCCTCCGCCAATACACGCGGAAAACCTTCATAATATTCATGTGTTATGCACACTAATACCGCATATTGAGAAATCTCTTTAGCCACTAACTCAGGAGCTACAATTCCTTGATAGCTTATTCCATTAGGAATTGCATTTGATTCGCCAGGCCCATACAAATTCAACTCGCCAGGAATACATTTTACAAACCGAGAGAGCTCTGCATTACCTTGAATTTTTGATGTGCGCCCTAAAAAAACAAACCCCTCTCGCTGCTTATTATAAGGGTAATGTTTTGGTAAATAGTCGATAAGATAGGTGCTGTCTTTAATATTAAACGCTTCTTGTACCTGATTTCCAGTATGAAAAAACTTAGCACCACTACGCTCTGCTTTTTTTAAAATGAGCGTGGTAAGTTTTCCATTTAAAAATTTAAATAAATTAGCTACAGTAAAATTACGCTTTAAAAAAGCCCAGGTTAATCTGTTAGCGCAAATGTGAATATACATTTTTTCTGCGTATTTCTTCTTCCAGCATGTACTTAACAATAGCGGTATCAACGAAGGGGCTCTTAGCCAAATCAGCGATGATTGATTTTTTTCTTGGCGAATGACCTTTTGCACCCTACCAAAATCCTCTCGGTGCGAATTACTAAACAACAAACCTTTAATCATACTAAGCGTATTTTTAGACTCCGGCAGAGAAATTATTTTTTGATTCTCTTGCTCAGAATCTCCAGCGCCACGCATAATAAGCGACATTTTATAGCCATTAAAATACTCTTTTAACCAAGAAACACTGGGGTTAGAAGTTGCATCACCTTTAACAAATGGCGCTTCACCAAGTATAATTAGAACTTTTTTTTCATTCATCGATGTGCTTAACCTTCACAATATGCTGAAAGCGCATACTTTCTGGTGGTAGACTCATATAATTACCATACCGACAAGTTAAGTACGTTTCTGCTGACTGTGGCCCTTTAAAGATATAATCATTTATTACAAACTCTTGTTTTGCTGGCCACATGGCAGATTTATCGATCTTTAAGTTTGTAAATGGTGTTTCAACACCATAGCCTATAAAAGTTTTAGAGGTGGTTGACGCCTTTTGTTTTACATAGTTAATAGCAGCATCACGTATACTATTTACTAGTTTTTCAGGCACTAAACGTAATAATTTCACTAAGTTTCGAAATACAACGCCTTTATTTTTTAGATGGAATTGGCTCATCGATTTGGCAAGCACTAATTTACCAATGTATTTATTGCAAAAGTTACCTAAAAAATTATCAGGATATTCATCAACTGGGAATATGTCTAAAAAGATACCATATGGGCAGAATTCAGGCATGCCATTCGCTAACTCGTTAATTTCGGCAACGCGCGTGCCTTTCATATACACTTTAGCTGGCGTAGCTGGTTTATAGTAATTATGGTCGCCCACTTTGATCAGTGCAAAGCGGTTATCTTCTTTCCAGCATTTTAAAAAACGATTATAGTCGTCTCTAGGCATTACGACATCAAAATCATCATCCCAAGGAACAAACCCCTTATGACGCACAGCTCCTATTAAACTGCCGCCACAGATCGAGTACTCAAGGTTATGCTCTGTACAAAACTTGTCAAACATAATTGCTATCTCAAGCATATTATTTTGTATCTCAAGTAACTTCATAGTTTATTCTCCAGCATTAATGACTGCCTTCTAATGATAAAATTCATTGCGCATCCTAAAAGAAAATAAATGTATAGCTCGTGGTTAGATAAATCAAAGAGATAAAAAGGCACTATTAATAACAGTGCTTGCACTATTCCGCCGAGATTAAATAAACGATTAGGCCTAACTAGTTGCTGTAATAACTGGCCCCAAAATACATTTAATATACTTACAAGAAAGATTAAAAATAATGCATCCACGTAATAGAAAAGCACAAAAACTACAACTAAAAAATATGGTAATATTTTTTTATTAATTGTTAACAGTGTTTTTTTATGTGAGTCAGCTAACACTTTTTTATTTTTTCTAAATATTAATGTTGTTAATACCGAACTGAGTCGTTCGAAAACTCGTAAGGCACGCTCTAAAGCAACAATTATTGCCGAGTTTAAAGACTGACTATTAAGTACATTCGACATAAAAATAAGCCAAGCTACCGAAAATAAGGCACCACTTGTTATAAAAGGAAAGTGCTCATTAACAAATAATCGATAATTTTGCCAATCCAAAAACTGTACTTTAAAAATATATGAGGCAGTAATAAACACATTTAACGCTGTAGTTACGATTAGAAAGTACCAAATAGGCTCTTTGTTAATTATACAAACGTACAATATGATTAACTTTAATATGCTTTCGGCCCACGCTATAGCCGTTGGTAACTTGTTTAAGCCCAAAACATATAAAAATGCCCAGCTAGGCAAAGAACTCAAAATCAGTAAAACGATAAAGTTAGTTGAATAATTAATTTCTAAAAAAGTAAATTCAAAACCAGAAAAGTAAACAGCTCCTGCAGCTATAAACCTAACTAAACCATATATCCCAGCAAAGTTTATTAATCCTTCTTTTTTACGATCTTTCTGCACCAGATAATGAGTTGTATTACTAAAGCCACTAGAGAGTAAACCAACACCGAATGTACAGGCATAAAAAAACAACATCCCCTGCTCTGGCTTGTCTCCCTGAAAAATAATAATTGGCGCCATTAAGCTAAAGGCTAATTGGGGGAAATATAAAGCTGCAGCAGAAAGTAAGGCTGTTATTTTAGTACGCGCATATTTAGAAATGATGGCTTAATTCCTCAAGAATACTTTGTATATACTTTTTAGAATTGATACAGGCAAAAGACGAGTCGACGCTCTTAAACAAAACAATATAGCGCCACTCAATTTACTGGTATATCCAAGTTGATTTTTAACTTTGGCTAATTGCCACTCTGACTTTACATAATTCCAACCGGAACGCCTTTTTTCCATTCCATTGCCAATACGAGCATCAACCAATGACTCTGGCATTAAGATAAATTGAGCATTATTACTTTTCATGCGTAGCCACAGATAGTAATCCTCCATAAAATGAAGGTGCAAGTAACCTCCTGCAAGTAAAACGGCATCCTTTTTAAACAACACAGCCATATGATTTATAACATTTCTTTTTGCCAGCTGTTTTTTTAAATGTTCTGATTGCGACGCACAACGGAAACGCTGCAAATCCCCAGGAACTTGATCAAACTCTTCTACGGTAGCACTAACCAGATCAGCATTTTTCTCAACAGCTATCTTAAGTTGCTTTTCAAAGCGTTCAGGTGCATTTATATCATCGGTATCAAAACGTGCTATATAACTATGCGTGCATGCTGCCAAGCCATGATTAAGCGCATCACCTAAGCCTTGGTTAGTTTGTAGTGCAACTACTTTAATATTTAACTTTTTTTGCCATCGCTGTACGATAATTTGTAGTTCATCACCTACAGGTCCATCAAATACCAGTATAACTTCATCAGCTTTTAAGCTCTGTTCATTCAAGCTAGAAAGCGCCATTTGCAAATATTCTGGTGATTCTCCATGATACAAAGAACCTAGCGCAGAGAATTTGGGAAGTAGTAATCCCATTTATCGCCCCATCCCAAAAATCACCGTCTTTACTGTTAATAACAGTATTTTTAAATCCAAAAAACTTGAGTGATGCTTAATATAGTGAATATCGTACTTGTGTTTCCATACTGCATCTTCAACTGAAGCGCCATATGGATAGCTTACCTGCGCTAATCCAGTCACTCCTGGTTTAACTGCATGCCTAAAGCGATAGTAAGGGATCACTTTCTCGAGTTCAGTAATAAAAATTTCTCGTTCCGGCCTAGGACCTACAATCGACATTTCACCTTTGAGGACATTGACTAGCTGTGGAATTTCATCAATTCGTGTTTTCCTAATGAAATGACCGACTTTAGTTACTCTTATGTCATTTTCGTCAGCCCATTGTGCGCCATCTTTTTCGGCGTCATTTCGCATGGAACGAAATTTAATAACCTTAAATTCTTTATTATATTGCCCTGTTCTTTTTTGCAAAAAAAACAATGGCCCCTTGCTCTCTAGCTTTATTGCAATTGCAGCTAATAAAGAAATTGGCAGAGTAACAATCAAGATCGCTAAGGAACTAGTAATATCTAAAAATCGCTTAACTAATTGGGTTCTCTTTTGCGATAAAATAGAAAACGCTTTTTGATGCAAAAAGTAGCTACTATGAAGCAGTGACACCTCAGTATATTTTAATCGCTCATCCAAGTAACTCACCAGGGGCTCAACCCAAGCTCCGCACTCTGTAGCACTCACTAAAAAGTTTCTTTGCTGTTTACCTAGCGCCGCACTCTTAAAGTGGCATATTACCTTTTTACTGAAATTATCAATGTTATAGCGATTTATGACTATGGTGAACTCGTAATTAATAGCAATAGCTTCCACTTCCGAGACGGCTTCATCAGGGCAATACAAGTATATAATATCTTGCTTTAATGCTTCTTTTTTCGATTTAAATGGTTTTTCCATTCGTCTCAAAATAGACATATCCTCAAAAGAAACACCTTCAGCTTGATTTGGTATTATTTTAAAACCCATAACAAAACCTTAAATCAACATAATTTTTCATAAATACACTAACCCTGACGATTAAAGTGTCTAAAAACCACAACCATTGAGCTGAGTAAAAAGCCTAATAATAAACCTATTAAACAGATTAGGGCACGGCTTGGTTTTGACTTTTCTTGTGGGGCAATCGCAGGATCAATTGTTTTAAAAACATACTCATCACGCACATTCGCTAACATAATAGTTCGCGCCTGTTCTTCGACCAACTTGTATAAAACAGCTCTAATATCAACAACTTTAGTCTGCTCTAATTGCTCTGTAAGAAACTCAGTGCTTCTTAGGGCCTCTGCTACGTCTCTTTCCTTCATTTCTTTGTTAATTTCTAAAATTAACCAGTTAACCCATTGCTGTGCGATAAAAGGTGATAGATGCTCTATCGATACTTGAACCATACCTGTATCTGGATCTTCCATAACATTAAACAACTCCATAAATACTTTATAAGCTTCTTGAGTTGATGGCTTAGGTGTATAGGGTGGACTCACCTCACGCACCCAAGTTTTAGTTGTTGGATCATACAAATCAGCATCAAAAGAAAGTGTATTGCTAGCTAGGCTCCAACTTTCTGCAGCAATAAGGTCAGGTAAAATTTTATATTTTTCAATAAAATTAGCTATGAACTGCCTAGATTTAATAACTTCAATTGCTAATTGAGTATTGCTGGTCGCAGGAGAACCAAGATTAATTCCAGCTAGACTAGCCATACCGCCTAATTGACCGGTTAAACCGGCCAAGCCACTATTGTCATTTTTTTCTGAAGGAGCGAGTAAAACTTCTGACTTATAAATGTTTGGCATTTGCAGTGCAAAAAACACAGCACCTAATAAGAATATTATGGTTGTAATTGATATAGCTAACTTACTTTTCCAAATAATTAAGAACAAATCTTTGTAATTAATTTCATCGACTAACAACTCTTTTTCCGTACCTAAATTTTGCATATTAACCATCTTCATTATCTTAAGTTACTTTTGAAAATACACTTTCGTATTCAAAGCTATAACTCTAATTAAGCTTAATAACTTATTAGTAATTTAATTAAATACTACTAATCGCAGCAACTGCTACACCAAGTTGATAAATGATTTGTGTGGCTGTGCTCCACAGTGTCAGGTTATCCATATAACCAGAATTGAGTGGAACTACAATTGTGTCACCAGCCTCTAGCATTTGTGAATCATTGACAGCAAACCAACTTCCTGAATTTGGAATTTTTACTGAACCATTGGCTTTGATAATATAGATACGCTCATCATCAGCGCGCTCTTTTAAACCACCACTAAGGGCGATGTAATCATTATATGAAATACCCGGTTTAAATAAGTGAGATGTGGCATAGTTTACTTCGCCTATTACACTGATAGAGTCACGCTTACTTGGCACATATAAAGTATCGCCGTCTTGCAGAACCAGCTTTTGTTTATCTTCAACGATTAAAGGAAGATCAATAACGAGTCGCCCTACCGCTTCTATATCTGCTAAGTCGATAAGTAACTTGTTCATCTCATCGTACGATAACGTTCTAGCGCCTTTCTCAAAGCTTTTTTGCGCAAGATCACGACGTAACTCTTCTGATAACTTAGTTAATTGCTGCTGCTCTTGTTTACGAATCGACTCGCGTGTGAAAATCGCAGCCTTTTCTTCAGCAAACTCTGAGAACCCACCTGCGCGCTCTAGTAGGTTAGTCAATGTTTCACCACGACGAATTGTATAAGTTCCAGGGAATTTAACTTCACCTTTTAACTCAACTTTTACATTTTCTTGCCAGTTAGGGATTGAGAATACATTTAAACTATCTTTACTTCGCAGTTTTCGGTTATCACCAAGTTCCCCTAGCATAGCTTTATGTAAATTAAACTTTATGTGCTCGACTTTAGAAGCATCACCAGCTAATAACCGGGTAATTTCAGCTTGCTCTGTATAAGCAGATTCAAGTAACCCACCAGCGGCTATAATTAGTTCGTTAACTTCAGCGCCTACTGTTAATGGATATACACCTGGGTAAGCAACGTGACCATTTATTTCAATTAACTGCATGGCTTGAGTTACTGAAGCTTGCTGTTTTAATTTAGCTTTGATTGGTTTTAATATGTTGTAGCGACTAAAGATTGAATAATCTTCAGGCGCAAGCTCAGCAGCCTCTTCAGCCGCTTTTCTTTGCTTGGCCAATTGAGCAATAGTTAAATTGGCGCCATCATCAGGCTTTTTGAAAGGATCTTCACTTTGAATAACCCCTATGTATTTTTCGAATTCTTTCTTTTGATACTTATGCCACTGCTCAACTTTGATTTGTTGTTGCTGCTGCTTTTCGGTCAGTGCCATATTTGTTAGCGCTAACTCTTCAGCTTCTTTTGCTTCAAAGCGGCTAAAAACTAATAACTTGTCATTTGCTTGCAACTCTAAATCGTGTTCAGCTGCTTTTACAATCGCTTGCGCAATATCAAATTGATACACCTCAATATCGCCTGCAATATTGATTTCACGCACTAACAAAGCATAACTAAGGTCAGCTTGTGGTAACAAATCACCACGAACAGACGTAAATACATCAGAAATACGCTTACCTTGATGCCATTGATAACTTCCTGGGCGAGCTACTGCACCAATAACGGTAATTGAGTTTTGAATCTGTAAACTTACCGGATTAAAACGAATTCTGTCGCCATCTTGCGGAATATAGTTGATATCGTTAACACTAAAATCGACTGATAAAATTTCTTTCGCATTGTAATTATTAAAGCGCTCGACAATTGCTTTTTGTGCATACGCTTCTGGCTTTAAGCCACCGGCCATTTTCAATATATCTTGGGCAGTTTCATTATTTTTTATTTCAAAGATTGCAGGACGTTTAACCAGCCCTTCAACAGCAACTTGGGCCCCTACGGGTGGAACAAAAACCACATCGCCTGATTTTAAAGTGATATCGTTTCTACTATCACCTTTAATTAGTAATTCATACAGATCAAAGTTTGCAATGACTTTACCAGCACGTTTTACTTGAATATTACGTAAGGATGCAATGTCTGATACACCACCACTAATAAAAAGAGCATGCGACACTGTGGTCAACGACGATACGCTATAACTACCCGGCTTATATGCTTCACCTAACACTAAAATACGCATACTGCGCAATTGACCTAAAGATACAAACGCTTTTACGCCTATAATTTCTTGTTCAACTTTAGCTTTAATAAGTTCTTTTATTTCACCAAATGTAAGCCCAGCAACGGTGACAGGGCTTAAGTTAGGTATATTAATTCTTCCTTCACGATCCACTACAACTTCGTAGCTTTCACTTTCTTTACCATAAAAGTTAATTTTTAGTTGATCACCGCGGCCAATTAAATATGTTTCTGGTACAGCCGCATTTTCACTTGGCATGAAGGTCGTAGGCTCACCAGAGAATAACTCGTAACCAAAAGGCTTGATTTCATCTCTTTGTGGATCAAAGCGTTCTTCGTCTGTTAAAACTGGCTCTTCTTGTTCTTGACGCGGATAAACAGTTTGTTGTTCTTCTGCTGCTGCGCTAGGTGATGATTGATTACCAGTGATACTCGTTAGATCAACACCATATTGCATAGCAAGTGCTTCTTGCTGCGCTTTCGGTAGCTTTTTAAATTGTTCAATTTGCGATGCAGTAGGAGTAAAAGCAAATGCAGATGCAGTCGTTAGCAGTAAAAAAAATATTAAAAATCGTTTAAAAAGCATCACAAGTAGGTTTTTCCTAGAACAACGGCCAAAAGATTGGCTATTCTACATTATTTACAAACAAATAAAAAAGGGACTTACGTCCCTTTATTACAGTTAAATGTCACTAAACGAGGCTTAATTGTTAAAAACTGTAAACCAATGTCAGCGACGTTTCTGTGTCTGTGCTTTCTTTGTCGTCAGCAACAACTGAGTTGTTAGTAATGTTATAAGCAACCTTCATTTGTAATGAACCGTTGATTTTAGCTAAAAGCGCTGTTTCTGAGCGTGTTTTAGTGTTGGTATCACCGTATTCGACTGAAACTAACTGAGTAAGCTTTGCGTTATCAGAAATTTGCCAATTATAATCAAGCTTACCTAGAGCGATAACCTCACCTTCACGCTCACCCGCTAAAGAGTTACCATTTTCATCAACTTCGGTACTCGTATCAGGATATTGAAAGTACTTATAACCAGGACCAATTTCAGCATTTAACCACATGTCAGAGCGGTCTAATAAACGTTGACCATAACCCGCTGAAATAACCGACTCACTACGATAAGCACCAAAGTAATCAGAAACGTGTGAACCATAAACATATAAATGCGCATGCTCTTCATTTAACTTATAGTTACCTTGTACTGATAACGAGTATTTTTCGTTAGTACGTTGCGTTTCTTTTATACCAGCATCATTCTCAACGTCGTCTTCTTTATAAAGACCGTTAATTTTATACTCGTTGTTCCAGCTTTCTAAGTTATGTAACGCCTTGATGCCGCCTTTAAGGGTGGTTGTTTCTGTATTACCGCTGGTAATAATTGCACCCAGCTCACTGGTAACTTCCCATGTTTTAGTATCTTCAGCGAATGCGTTAGTTGCAGCAGATGCTGCAACTAAAATTGATAAAAGCTTTAATTTCATTAAAAAATAACCTTTGCTACTTGTTTGGTTGATTAATCTTGCTTGTGAAGGTGAACATCCATTTGCGGAAATGGAATAGTAATATCAGCTTCATCTAATGAGATTTTGATATTTTCCATCAAATCGAAATATGTTGGCCAGTAATCGCCTGAGTTAACCCACGGGCGCACAACAAAGTTTACACTCGAATCTGCAAGCTCAGATACTGCGACTGTGTATGCTGGATCTTTTAAAATGCGAGACTCTTTATCTAGCACTGATTTAAGTACTTGTTTTGCTTTACGTAAATCAGCATCGTAACCTACACCAATTACTAAATCGATGCGACGAGTACTCTCACGAGAGAAGTTAACAATTGGGCTAGACATAATTGCCGAGTTAGGCATGATGATTACTTTGTTATCTGGAGTACGAAATTCTGTAGAGAAGATCTCGATTTTTTTAACTGTTCCAGCTTTACCGCCAGCTTCAACATAGTCACCTGATTTAAATGGGCGAAGTAAAATAATAAGTACGCCAGATGCGAAGTTAGATAGTGAACCTTGAAGTGCTAAGCCAACAGCTAAGCCTGCAGCACCTAAAATAGCTATAAATGAAGTGGTCTCTATGCCAATTTGTGACAACGCCATTAAGATTGTCGCCATAAATACGATGGCATAAACAATGCTTGATACGAAAGAACCTACAGCCTTGTCTACTTTCTTTTTGTCGAATGCTTTTTCAGTTAGGTTAGAGCAAAATTTTGCAACACGACCACCCAATAGAAAGATCACCAATGCGATTACAGCTTGAATGCCATAATGCAAAATCAAACCTGAGTTTTCGTTTATCCAGTTAAGTATTGTATCCATTATCACTCCTGATATTCAGTATTAAGCAATTTGCTGGTTAAATTATATCTGATTTCAATTTATTATTTCATTAATTAATCTATTTATCTTTAAAAGAAATTCTTTAGGATTAATTTTATTTAGCCCTATCAGATAAAAAAGTGATTTAAAAACTCATCACAAGGCCATTTTATGAACAAAAATATTCAATTCTAAATTTTTTTCATTTTTTTTGCTCTTAACCCTTCACAAGATTTATTATTTTATGTATTATCCGCGCCACACCAAACAAGGTGTGTTGTGGCGGTTGTAGCTCAGTTGGTAGAGCCCCGGATTGTGATTCCGGTTGTCGCGGGTTCAAGCCCCGTCAATCGCCCCATCTTTTCCCTTCTTAATTTCAATATCAAATACGTTCTTAAAATTAAATCCTATTGATTAATTCATATTAAGCACAAGCCAAAAATAATGGCTGAAGCCTGTTCCTACAAGAAATATACACACATGCATTATCCCGTAGGTGAGCGCTTTAGCGCCGATTAGCTTTTGCATATAACCTAAGCCTAAACACAATCACGGCTGAAGCCTGTTCCTACAAGAAATATACACACATGCACCATCCCGTAGGAGAGCGCTTTAGCGCCGATCTGCTGTTGCATATAACCTAAGCCTAAACACAATCACGGCTGAAGCCTATTCCTACAAGGAACATACACACACATCCCCCCGTAGGAGAGCGCTTTAGCGCCGATTAGCTTTTGCATATAACCTAAGCCTAAACATAATCACGGCTGAAGCCTGTTCCTACAAGAAATATACACACATGCATTACTCGTAGGAGAGTGCTTTAGCGCCGATTGCATAATTTAATCTATACTTCATTAAACCGTTTTATATTTAAAGGATTAAAATGAAACTTCGGTCACAGCAGCTACGTCAACATCGTCACTCTATTATTAACCACTATTATTCTGTGACCACATGTACACATCAACGAGTTAAATTATTTGAGGATTTTTGTAATGCGCGAATTCTAATACGCTCACTAAAACAATCTGATTTAAATGGCTTAACTAAAACAATTTGCTTTGTAATAATGCCTGATCATATGCATTGGTTATTGCAGCTGAAAACACAAGATTCGCTATCTTCGGTGGTGGCTAAAGTAAAAGGGCGTACATCATTTCTCATGCACAAAGCTAAAAATGAGCAAATTTGGCAAGCTGGTTTCTACGATTCATTAATTCGAGATGAAGAACATTTATTACATCAAGCAAGATACATAGCTGCCAACCCAATGAGAGCCGGTATTGTTGACAACCTTGGAAGTTATCCCCATTGGGATTGTATTTATTTAAACCCCTCTGAACATGATTAACATAATCACGGCTGAAGCCGGTTCCTACAATAAACATACGACACACACATGACCTCGTAGGAGAGCGCTTTAGCGCCGATCAGCTTTTGCATATAACCTAAGCCTAAGCATAATCACGGCTGAAGCCTGTTCCTACAAGGAACATACAATACACACACATGACCTCGTAGGAGAGCGCTTTAGCGCCGATTAGCTGTTGTATATAACCTAAGCCTAAACACAATCACGGCTGAAGCCTGTTCCCACAATCAACATACAATACACACATGACCTCGTAGGAGAGCGCTTTAGCGCCGATTAGCTTTTGTATATAACCTAAGCCTAAACACAATCACACCTGAAGCCTGTTCCTACAAGCAACATACAATATATACACATGACCTCGTAGGAGAGCGCTTTAGCGCCGATTAGCGTACCCTCGCTAACTTTACTCTCGCCAGCTCGCAAGCTGCTTTCTTGCAGACAAAAAAATGCCACCTTTCGGTGGCATTACACACGGGATTATTTCTACATTATAGAAATTCTTTTCAAAAATAAGGCTCTAGGTGCTACAAGGTTTGTAATAGCTCGATTCTTGTCAAACTTTTCCTAGCACCTACGAAGTTATCTATTTCCAGCTTTTCATCTTGTGCCCTTTAACAGCATAGAAAAGGATGAATAAATAACAAGGTAACATTACGATATAAGCGCCCTGCTGAGCCTCGGCAGAATCCACACCACCGCTTGCTAGACCCCAAAATAGTGGACCAAACGCACCACCGGCGATACCCATTACAAGCAGACCAGAACCAACACTGGTTAATTTACCTAACCCAGACAACGCTAACGGCCATACCGCAGGCCATACAATAGCATTCGCAAATCCTAACACAGCTATCATCAATAGTGTATCTGGTAATTGTACCTCTAAACCAAGCGCTGTTGCGACAACCACTGAACTAGTATCGCTAAATACCACGGCAAGGGTTAGTACGCAGCCTAAAATAGCAGACAAACTCAATGCAGCTTGCTGCGAAATAACACGTGGTATAAGTGCAATACCTAAGATATAACCCAGCACCATACAAGCCATCGTATAAGAGGTCATGACACTATATTTTTCAACACCTAGCGATAACGCAAAAGTACCAATGGTATCGCCTGCAATCACCTCCACGGCTACATAAACGAACAAAGCAAGCACCCCTAGCGCAAGACTTGGATGGGAAAGCGCCTCTTTTACTTGCCCTTTGGCACCTTGCTCCTCATCATCAACAAGCTCTGGTAATGGCATCTTTGTCACGGCAAATGCCAGTGCACCAATAAATAGCGCTAACCCTAAATAAGGGTAAATTAAACTATTCGCCATTGAATCAATTTCAGCTTGTGATAAATCTTTACCAACGAGGCCAGTAAAGTCACTTAAAATTAATGCTGTAAAAACGATTGGCGCAATCACGCCTGCGCCTTTATTTAATATCCCCATGATACTAACACGTGCAGCAGCTGACTCTTCAGGCCCAATCCTAACAACATACGGATTTACTGCTGTTTGCAACAAGGTTTGACCAGCCCCCATAACCAACTGCGCAAACAAAAACAAAGCAAACACTTGAGTTTTTGCAGCTGGAATAAATAACAAACCTGCCACCATCATGGTTGCCATACCGAGTGCCATACCATTTTTATAACCAACTTTACGAATGATCATTGCCGATGGCACTGCAGTAAAAGTAACAGCTATATAAAACGAGAATAAAATCAGTGACGCTTGAAATGGACTAAGCTGTAATACTTGTTTTAAGTATGGCATTAGTGAACCGTTCAACCAGGTTGCAAAACCTAGGATGAAGAATAAAGTGGCAACAATGGCCATGGGTATAAAGTTACTTTGTTTGTTTATTTTTGACACAGTGGCTTCCATAAAACTTCTTCTTGTTGCGAGCTATCGTTGTAATTATTTATTGCAATTAAGTTCAAAAAAACTTAAATCGACGATTAGCGTTGCTGTACTTTATAACACTTTGGCGACATTTAAATGACAATGTCGAAACAAAAATGACAGCGCTGCCATAAAACTTTACGTTAATTACAGCCATATTACTAGTAACAATTTATTTTACAACGGCACAAAAAAGGGCCTTTATGGCCCTTTCAAAACGTAATTAGTTACTAATATATTAATTTATATGAGTAATTCTGCTCTTCAGTTTACTATTTAAGCTACTACGTAATGCCACAGACTGCTGTTCAGAAACACTGATCGGAGCTGTATATTGCTGCCAACTCGCGCCATTATCTAAACTATACTCGGTATTTAAATATGCAAATGGCGTATTAATCTCAAGCTTACCATTGTTGATCACACCTCCAGGTACAGGTAAATTCAAAGTTACACCTGCATTTGCCAACTTTGTAAGCTCTTTCAAACCAACTGCAGCAGAAAATTGCGCCCAGTCTTTTTCTTGGCTTTTACGATCAACCTGCTCGCCTTCCCATGGTGCTTTATGCCATGCACGCTCAGCAACAGACAGAATTCGCGGGAATATCATTGCCAATACTTGATCTTCGGTTCGAATAGTTTCAGACCAAACTTGTCCTTGCATACCTAAGATGTTTTCTGGCTTTTCTAGTTTTGGTAGTGGACGACCAACTAAAGCTTCAAGGTTATCTATCGGCTCCCGTGTTCGGGTGTAATCGGCATTGGCATACACATCGTCTGGCATATAATTAAATGCTTTTTTAGTATCGGTATAGCGAGTTGCCCAATAATATCCACGTTCTTCTGGGTGAGCTTCATAAGGATGGTCAAAGTATAAGTGTGTACCATGCGATAATATAACTTGATAACCTGCATTGGCAAGGCGGTAAGCTCTGTCTGCAACACCCCACTCCCAAATATTGTCCCAGACGTTTGCTGTAAAGGTTTTATTTGGAAATTCATCGCGCTTAAACGGGTTAGTGCGGTCATACATTAAACCATCTTCCCATGCACCTGGCGAAATACCACGCTTTTCAAGTAACTTGGCCACACGTTGTGTAAAGTAAGGTTTTAGATCTGCGGCACCGGCAACCCCATTATTGGGGTCGGCAAACATTGCTTGGCATATTGGCGAGCCAACCCATGAACCGGCACCCACTTCATCGCCACCAAAGTGTAAGTTAGTCAATTGCACACCGGCTTCGCGGTACATTTGTTGTAATTCGTAGGTAACCTTATCTAAAAAAGCATAGGTTGAATCCATGCATACGTTCATCGAGTTATCTTTGTAGTTTTGCACCGTCATATATACCGAGGTGTCTTTTGGATCGCTCAATAAATATTGTGTCGCTGCACTAATATCGACTTGCTGCGTTTCTTTTCCTGCATTCTTTTTATTAATAAGGTTATTTTTAGCTTTTTTTTGAGCTTCATCAGCAAGCTTATGATAACGCGCTTCCATTGCTTTGATTGATGCTCGAGCATGCCCCGGCCCTTCAATTTCAGGAATGATTTGAATATGGCGGTCTTTGGCAAATGTTAGTAATTCAATAAACTCGCTACGGGTTAAGTAACCATTACCTGAGCCCGATTTAAATGGCCCGGTTCCTAGCTGTGTTAACAGACATTCTTTTTCTTCAAGGTCAAAACAGCGATAACCACCAATATCAGTTAGCTCTGGTAATCCTGGAATTTCTAAGCGCCAACCTTCATCTTCTGAAAAGTGCCAATGTAGTTTATTCATTTTATAACGCGCCATTTGCTCAACCAATTTGAACATAGCGTCTTTGCCGTGGTAATTGCGGCCATTATCATAGTGCATGCCACGCCAGGTATAACGAGGGCTGTCTTCAATCTCAAGTTGTGGAATGTCTACAGTACCTTGGCTATTTGCCGGGAGTAGATTAAGTAAGCTCTGCATGGCATAGAAGACACCTGCATTATCACTCCCAACAATTTCAATACGATCGTCATCTATTTCAAGAGTGTAACTTTCTGATTTACCACCGGCCAACTGTGGATTTACTTTTAAGCTGATCAGTTTTTCTTTTGCTAGTTTGATGTGATCTGGCTGGGCTTTTAAGGTCAGGCCATAGTCATCTTGCAAATCTTGCATAAACACCATGACTTCGTTCTTTAACTGACCTTGGAAAGTGATCTGCCAGCTGCTATCAAGTGTTGCAGTACCGCGATTAAACTCTACTTTTTGTGGCTTTGGAATGATCCGCTTTAATGCGTCTTGTTGCGATACTTGACTTGTCGTTTGTTGATTACGCTCAAAACGCACTTTTGGGGTGACTAATACCGTTAAATCTTTTGGCTCGTTATAACGACGCAGTTGATTTTCACGCTCGAACGGTGCAACAAACTGGGTCATATCTTCGCTGTCAGTATTTGCAAAAATAGCCGGTTTATTATCACCAGAGACAAAAAAAGCACGTGGCATAAAATCAGAATAAGCAACCACCCAAACTTGAGCGTCAAACTCAAGTACTAAGCTTTTACCTGAAGCTAACCCTGTAAAGTTTTTAGTTGGGGTAATGCGATGTAAATCACCATTTACGTGTTCAATATTTAAACCCGCAACTAGCTCAGTACTGATCTTACGAACTGAGTGAATATACAACTGCCAGTCACTTTCACCTGCAGGAAGTGCAACATCAGATTGGTTGTTTAGTGTAATAGTTCCTAAAAAACCAGCGTCTTTATTATGAAAGTTATCAACCACAGCAAATGTCAGAGTGGTCTCTTTGGCAAAGTTATTCACATCAGTTTGCGAAAACTGCGCCTGTGCCATTAATGGCATTATCGCGATCAAACTCGCTAAAGTTCGCTTTTTAAAATCCATTGCTCTCTCCTCGTTGTATACCCTAAGACTACGCATTTCCCCCCACGTAATCTGTTATTTATTATTATTTATTCACCACCATCATATAAAAGATAAAATGACAGCGCTATCATTAATTGAAAAAATAGGGAATAAGCGGTAAGCGGTAAGCGGTAAGCGGTAAGCGGTAAG
>NZ_JACJEE010000045.1:0-26570 GCF_014163915.1 Pseudoalteromonas sp. SR41-8 | reverse complement strand
CGTGTTTGGCATTGATGCTGCGTTATCGCCTATTTATGGGGAACAACCACACTACATAGGCTCTGCCTTGCCTAAATACCAAACACACTGCTGCAAAATTAATCACAAAAGGTCAACACGCCCTAATGTCGTTCAGAACAAGTTATATCACTAAAGTTTGATTTAGATTAATTTTTACTCATCTAGAGTCGCGTAAGGTGTACACTAAATTACGACAACTAATTTCTTAACAACAACTACTCAATAACAACTTCGCAACAACAAGGAACGAGCAATGAAAGCAGCCGTTAATAGTACTTACAAAGGCAAATTAGAAATTTCAGACTTACCCATTCCAACCGTTGGAGTCAATGATGTTTTAGTTAAAATAGCCGCATGTGGTGTGTGTCATACTGATTTACATGCCTGTCATGGTGATTGGCCAGTAAAGCCTAAAATGCCGTTAGTTCCAGGGCATGAAGGTGTTGGAGTGATCGAACAGCTGGGTAGCAATATTACTCATTTAGAAATTGGTGATCGTGTTGGCATTCCTTGGCTATACAGTGCATGTGGTCATTGTGAATTTTGTTTAGAAGGTAAAGAGACCTTATGTCTTTCACAGCATAATACGGGTTAC
This sequence comes from Pseudoalteromonas sp. SR41-8, assembly GCF_014163915.1. NCBI lineage: Bacteria > Pseudomonadati > Pseudomonadota > Gammaproteobacteria > Alteromonadales > Pseudoalteromonadaceae > Pseudoalteromonas > Pseudoalteromonas sp. SR41-8. Next base: position 25,954 of record NZ_JACJEE010000045.1, on the reverse strand, counting down.
TCAGTTGATGGTAGTTACGCAGAATATTGCTTAGCCGATGGGAACTATGTTGTAAAGATCCCTGAAGGCTTAGGTTTTTCAGAAGCTGCGCCATTATTTTGTGCCGGTGTTACAACCTATAAAGCGCTAAAAGTGTCAGGTGCTAAGCCAGGACAATGGGTCGCTATTGTTGGTGTAGGTGGGCTTGGGCATCTTGCGGTACAATATGCAAAGGCAATGGGCTTTAATGTAATTGCAGTGGATACTGGTGTTGATAAACTGGCTTTAGCAAAAGAGTTAGGTGCAGATATCACACTGGACTTTAAAGAATGTGTGCCTAGTGAGGCTATATTTGAGCAGGTAGGGGGCGCACATGCTGTGGTATGTACCGCTGTATCCAAGCCGGGGTTTGAGCAAGCTTATAAGAGTGTTCGCCGTGGTGGAAAATGCGTGTTAGTTGGTCTGCCTCCAGAGGATATGCCGTTGCCTATTTTTGATACTGTACTCAATGGCGTTTCTGTTGTTGGCTCAATTGTTGGCACACGTAGAGATTTACAAGAATGTTTAGAGTTTGCTGCACAGGGCAAAGTTAAAGCAATTATTGAAGAAAAACGTCTTGAAGATATCAATGACATATTTGACGATATGCTCAAAGGTGAAATTAATGGCCGTATAGTAGTCACTATGTAAAGGTAAAAAAGCGCACAAGCATTTTGTGCGCTTTTACAGCTTATAACTTAAAGCTTATAGCTCAAAGTTAGCTTCGCATTGCGTTCTTCGCCTGGCATACCACCTAAAAACATTGCTTTTGAGTAATAAACTTTATTAAACAAATTATTTAAATTTAGCTGTAAGCCCCATTTATCAGTATTATAACTTAACGCAGCATCATAAATAGTATAGCTTGGTACATAACCATCAGGAATGCCGAATGATGAAGAATTAGTACTGCGATCATCAACATACTTTACGCCCGCACTTAATTTTAGTGGCTGGGCTAGTTCAAACCACTGAGCACTGTATGTTAACCATGTGCTTGCTGTTACATAAGGCACACCTTTTTGACGCGCAGCAAATGTGCTCACATTAGGGTTTTTCTGTTCACGCGCATCTTGATAAACACCATTGATATTGACCTTCCATTGATCATTTAAATAGGCATTTAGATCAAGTTCGACACCACGGGTTTTTTCTTCACCATTAAAGTAATTTTTTGGGACCGATGGATCTGGCTTTGTATCATCATAGGCAGGGTTTGCATATTCTAAGTTAGTACGTGCAGTGTCAAATACCACGAATGAGGCGAGTACCTGATCATCAAAGGCTTTTACTCTTATACCTAAATCAGTACTAAGAGACTGTGCATCATCACGGTCAGCTTCATTGCCTGAAACAGAGCCTAAAACGCTATACGCAGTGCGACCCTTCGAATGGTTTATAAATATAGACAGGTCATCAGTCGGTTTGTATGTCGCGCCTAAATTATAGGTTAAACCATTATCCGAGGTACTTGCTTCTGGCGTCGCAGCAGCGGCACTGGCCCGGTAACGTGCATCAACACCTAAATGTTCATATTTTTGAGTAATTTCGTTGTATGCAACACCAATACGGGTTGTGAAGCTGTCATTGATATAAGCAACATGTTGCAGTCCTAAGCCCCATGCTTGCACTTTTTTACTATAGTTACTGGTTTTAAGCGGATCATAGTCGCTAAATTGCCCGTCTGACCAAACCGGTGTACGAATATCTAGAATATAGGGTAAAGAGCCTTGATAGGTTATATCGCCATTTTTATCTTTGAGAATATAGTCTTTATCCCAAATAGAATACTGCGTGAAGCGTATATCGCGGTCTTCATAATTAGCATTAACCAAAAATTCGTTTTCTATATCACCTAAACTAAAGTCATAGCGTAAATCTGCAAAGTATTGCCATGACTTTTCATCAGCCTCTACTTGGCGATATTCTTGACGGCGTGCAGCAAATGGATAAAGTACATCATCAACTACCAATGGCGCACGAGGATCAGCATTGATCACGCCATTTCTTTGCCAATAGACATAATTATAGGCGCCTGTTTGACGTGCAAAACTTGACTCATAATTACGGTATTGTAACTGTTGATTTAAAAATAAATTGTCAGTTATGTAGTAATTATGAGTGAGTTTAAAACGCAGTTCTTCACCTTTATTATCTTTTGCCATGGGTGAGATAATACCGCGATGACCAAATTTATACGGTGTTAAACCATCAGACGCTGCAAGTGAATTCGCTAATTGTTGGCGCTGTGCATCAGATAATTGCAGCCCAGCAGTGGTTGGATCATTGACTAAATCATCCGCAGTCACTTGGCCGGCGGTTTTGCCATTTACCGACTGCGCATTATAAATACGGATAGGGTGGCCAATTGAATCAACTGCAATGGCATCTTTAATATAAGCGGCTGAGATCATAATATTTTGGCGGTCATTGAACACATATTTTAATGCGCCGTAGATTTCATCGCGGTCATCTTTTAAATCACGGTAGCCATCACTGCGTGCTGTTTTTGCATTAACTATGTATGCTAGATTTTCGGTAACTGCGTTGGTGCTATCAATTGATAATGAATAGGTATTCCATTGACCAATTTCCGCTTGTATGTTGTGCTGCTCTGTAAACTGTGGCTTTTTTTCAATCAAGTTAATAACACCACCTGCGCTGCCCATGCCATATAAACCAGTGGCGGGACCTTTTAATACTTCTACGGCCTCCACATTGGTTAGTGATCGAGTTGGATTGAATGTGTTTCCTAGGCCCGCACCGCCATACATACCATCATAAGTATAATTTGCACCAAGGCCACGGATCACTAAATTGTCGCCAATTCCGTAGTTATTACCTGCTTGGGTTACACCACTGATATTACGCGCTAAGTCTTGTAAGTTATCAACGCCTTGCGAGTTTATAAGTTCCTGATCGACGATAACTATAGGCGCAGGTGTTTCCATTAACGACATATCAGATTTTGTTGCTAAACCCGAGTTTAATACAACATGATTTTGCTTTTGATAAACTGTGATGTGCTCAAGATCGGATTGTTCGGCCGCAGTTGCATTATATGCTGATAAACAGGCTAGGGTAATTAGAGAGAATTTATGCGTTGTCATAGTCATTACCATTAAAAAATTTCCGTAATGATAATGTGTGGCATTTGTATTTCAAGTTTTAATTACCTAAAAAAGGCAATTATTTAAACCTACCCCAAGCTGCTTACCTTTTGCTTTCAAAATATTAATATATTAACAACGTATTTAGTTAGCTGTTAGTTTAACCCTTGCTTAATGATGGAGTTAGCTTAACGCTAACTCCACACATTTATTTATAAGCAACACCTGCTTTCATCACAAATGCTACATTTTCTAGCAAGGTTATGTCTTGCAGTGGATTGCCTTTGACTGCGATGATATCTGCGGCAAAGCCCGTTTTGAGTTGCCCTAACTGAGTGTCAACTTTCAACAATTTAGCACTGTTGATTGTTGCAGCTTGTATTGCTTGCAGAGGGGTCATACCAAACTCAACCATTCGCGAGAATTGTTTTGCATTATCACCATGTGGGTAAATTGCGGCATCGGTACCAAATACCATGTTGACACCCGCTTTTACGGCACGGCTAAAGCTGTCGCGTTGCTTTTTAGATACTTGACGTTCTTTTGCTAAGTTTTCTTCTGCTACACCATTTTGCTCACCAAACGTGAGGGTATATTCAGTGTTATAAATATCCATTGAAAACCAAGTGCCGTGTTTTTTAGCCAGTTTAATTGCTTCATCGTCAACAAAACTGACATGTTCAACACTGTCTACACCGGCTTTAATGGCTGCGGTAATACCACTGGTACCATGTGCATGTGCAGCAACCGTTAAACCGCGCATATGTGCTTCATCAACAATGGCAGTCATTTCTTCTAATGAATACTGTTGAATACCTACTTTTGTGCCCTTGGAAAATACTCCGCCAGTGGCGCAAAACTTAATAACATTGGCACCGTACTTGATGTTTTCGCGTACTTTTGCACGAACAGCCCATGGGCCATCAGCCACACCTTCGGCAGTGTATTTCATTTCAGGAGGTAGACGGTTGTTGTCACAGTGACCACCCGTTACACCCAAAGAGGGACCAGCAGCCCAGATGCGTGGGCCAATAATATCGCCTGCATTAATGCCGTCACGTACTGCAATGACACTGTAACCTTCGGCGCCCACGTTACGTAAGGTTGTAAAACCCGCTTTTAAGGTTTTTTCTGCAAAATAGGCCGCTTTAATCGCTTTACGTGGCACTGACTGACCGATACGTTCACTACGAGGGACTGTTGGATCGCTGGTTAAGTGTACGTGCATATCCATCAGGCCAGGCAGAATGGTTAACTCGGGCAACTTAATATGGTCATCACCTTGTTGTAGGGTTGGCATGGTGCCACTACTGATTTTAGTAATAATACCGTCATCGATTTGAATAAGCGGCGCATTAATAAGCTTGCCATTATTTACGTCTAGCATTGCTTTAGCACTAACGTATGTTGTTGCTTGCGCGCTAAAAGCGCTGACACACAGTAAGCCCAAAGGGACAGAAAGTGATAATTTATTCATTTATTTTCTAATTTTTGATTATTTAATATAGCAATGTAGCAAGCAGTTTTTAGGCTGTAAACAAAACGCGATAAGTATCGTATTTTCTTTATTTAGCGATTTGAAAGCTGCATACTTGCGCTAACTACTTATACTCAGGGATCATTATGAAAAAATTTAAGTTAACCTTGCTTGTCGCTGGTGTACTCAGCGCTTTGTCTGCGTGTTCAAATACGGCTAATAATAATTTAAATAAGCCACAAGCAGCATTAACAAGTGAAACTGCCAGCGCAACAACACAACAATTAAATAGCTTGGTTGAGCAGTACTTTGTGGATTCGTTGCAATTTAGCCCTCTTGGCGCCACTTATATTGGTTATAATCAATACAATAACCAATTTACAGCACCGAGTACTGCGCAAAACCGAGCTCAGCAGCTTGCTTTTTATAAAGATTATCAGCAACGTTTAGCGGCGATTGACCAGCAGCAGTTAACCGGTCAAGCCTTGTTAAGTTATGAAATACTGGCACGGGATTTAGCATTAACAATCGAAGGTTTTCAATTCCCGAGTTACTTATTACCAATTAACCAAATGTCTGGCGCTCACAATACGTTTGCAGGCTTTGGATCGGCGCAAAGTGCGCAGCCATTTGCAAATTACCAAGATTATGAAAATTTCGTCGCGCGTGCTGAAGGTTTTGTAACTTGGTTAAGCAGTGTGCAAGATGCTATGCAGCAAGGGGTAAATGAAGGCATTGTTTTACCAAAGCCATTAGCTGAAAAGTTATTACCGCAATTTCAAGCTCATATAGTTACCAGTGCAGAACAATCTTTATTTTATAGTCCGATAAAGCAGCTTCCAGAGCAATTCACAGCAGCGCAAAAGCAACAACTCACTGACCAATATAGTGCACTTATTATGGATAAGTTGGTCCCAGCTTATACAAAAATGAGCGAGTTTTTAGCAACCAATTATATACCAAATAGCCGTGCAACAGTAGGTTATAGCGATTTACCAAATGGTAAAGCATGGTATGAATACCAAATAAAGAAAAACACCACCTTGAGTTTATCTGCAGATGAAATTCATGAAATTGGTTTAAAAGAAGTATCGCGTATCCTTAATGAAATGAAAAAAGTAAAGGAAACCGTTGGTTTTAAAGGCAGTTTAAGTGAGTTTTTTACTCATTTACGAGATTCTGATGAGTTTTATTTTGATACACCTGAGCAATTAATTGCGGCCTATGAAGCCGTAAAGTTAAAAATTGATGCGCGTGTACCTAAATTATTTAACATTGTCCCCAAAGCTGATTACGTTGTAAAAGCGGTTGAAGATTTTCGTGCTGAGTCTGCGGCAGGAGCATCTTATCAATCACCAGCACCGGATGGCTCTCGTCCGGGAATTTTTTATATTAATACCTTTAATTTAAAAGCGCAGCCTAAGTTTCTACTCGAAACATTGTCAATCCATGAAGCAGCCCCAGGACACCATTTTCAAATCGCCTTACAGCAAGAAGTTCAGTCATTACCTGAGTTTCGAAAATTTGGTGGTTACACAGTGTTCGCCGAAGGTTGGGCATTATATGCTGAAAGTCTAGGTAAAGAATTGGGTTTATTTACCGACCCATATATGTGGTATGGCCGTTTATCTGATGAGCAATTACGCGCTATGCGATTAGTGCTCGATACAGGTTTTCATGCTAAAGGCTGGACTCGTCAACAAGGTATTGATTACATGCTGGCTAATTCCTCAATGGCTTTAAGTGATGTAACCGCAGAAGTTGAGCGCTATATAGCTTGGCCAGGACAAGCATTGTCGTATAAATTAGGGCAATTTAAAATTCAAGAACTGCGAGATTATTGTAAACAAGCATTAGGTGATAAATTTGATATTAAAGAGTTTCATACGCAAATTTTAATTGATGGTGCTTTGCCGATGCCAATACTAGAAGCGAAAATTAAACGTTGGGTTGATACGCAGCGCTAACTTTTAAACTTGAAATAGCGCAAAGCTGAATGTAGCTTTGCGCGCGGTGCTCAATTAAGCTAAAATACGCGCTATTAGGGGCACCGAGTTATACCATGTTTGAAAACCAATTTTGGCTTGAGAAATCACTTGAGCAAATGTCACAAAATGAGTGGGAAGCCATTTGCGATGGCTGTGGAAAATGCTGTTTAAATACCTTTATAGACAGCGAAGATGAAGATGAGTTTACCGCCACAGATCAACTTCGCGATGGTGAAGAACTCATTTTTACTAATATTGTTTGCCAATACTTAGATAATAATACGTGTGGTTGTAGTGAGTATGAAAATCGACAAACATTAGTCCCGTCATGTGTAAAATTAACTAAAGAAAACCTCGACAGCATTTTCTTCATGCCGCAAAGTTGTAGTTACCGCCGTTTACACGAAGGCCGTGGTTTAGCGTCTTGGCATCCACTAAATAACGGTGGCAGCAAAGAACTAATGCATACATTGGGTATTTCTGTAAAAGACAAAACAGTAAAAGATTGTGATGTAGCTCTAGATGACTTTGATCTGTATGAAGCTGATTGGCCAACGAGGGATTGCGATTAATGACTGCGAAGATTGGTTTGATCAATCCTAAAAGCCCCTCTAACGTTGGCGCAGTGTTAAGAGCTGCGGGTTGCTATGGGGCTGAACAAGTATTTTTTACAGGCACGCGTTATTTAAATGCTAAAAAGTTTCATACCGACACAAAAAATGTTGTTGAACGCATCCCACTGACTTGCGTTGACGATTTAGCAACAGCAAAGCCCGCAGGTGCGACTGTTGTGGTGATTGAACTAATAGAAGGTGCAACACCTTTGCCTGAGTTTGTTCATCCTGAAAACGCATTTTATATTTTTGGCCCTGAAGATGGCTCTATTAGCAAAGATGTACTGAACTGGTGCGATGAAGTGGTGTATATCCCCACAATCGGTTGTATGAATTTAGCAGCTACCTGTAATGTGGTTCTTTACGATCGACAAGCGAAACTCGGTGGAGTAGAAAGTTCTGATCAAACGATTATTCAAAGCCGCGACACCAATAATAAAATGATATGGCAGAAATAGTACAAACTGAATTGAACAATTGAAAAAGGGGCAATTAATGCCCCTTTTTTCGTTTAATTCCAAAAAAGTTATTACTTTTTAGTAATTTTGATCTCTGAATTAATAACAATCCCTTCATCTTTTATATCTGTTGCAAAATACACAGACATTGTTTGATTTTTTAATTGTTCAAGTTCTTCCGGGATCACTTGTCCTGTCATTTTAAATACTTCGATGACAGGAGTCATTAATGAGCTGAGGTCAACTGCGGAAGTTAAAAATCCATTTTTTTCAAGCTCTTGTTCTGATAATGTATTTGCAATAGCCGCTGATTTTTCACCAGTGAATAAAACAATATGCTTTCCTTTTTTAGCTAATCTAATATCAAGGCCAGCAGGTAAAGGATAAGGAATTGCAGCATTGACACTAATTGCATAGCCGTTTTCTGGTATTTCAAGCTCCGCTAATGCAGGTAAAAATCCTTTAGCAGTAAAAAGTAAATTATCAGGATCTGTCGCAGAAAGTGTGATTAGCGCGTCTAAAGCTTTTAGTTGTGGCAGTTGATTTGCATCGGCTTCTAAAGCAAGATCTTGAATACTTACACTGACACCTTGAATACCATTAGCCATAGCGGTCATCATTGATAGTGCAGCTAAATTTGAGTCTTGAGTTTGTTGTTGTAAGGCAACAATAGGTGCACACTCAAATTCAGCTTTTTTAAATGTACTTGAGAGTATATTTAAAAGCGGTGGAATTTTTGAAATATCCGCACCATAAGCAAAGCTTAGCATTTGCCCGTCAAGTTTAGTTGTATGCTCAGGAACAAAACCCCGCACAGATTTTAATGTTTTAATAATATCTGTAGCAGTGCTTTGGAAAATAGCATCTGCTTTAAAATGAGCATCAGAGTTTGTTACTTGTATGTACGTGCTACCGGTTACTGATGCAGGCCAATAACTAACAAGATTGGTAATGTCATTTTGGCACTGTGGTGTTCTAGCTACCTCTAAAGCATTTGGATCACCCAATTCTTTTAATAGTTCATCAAGCATTTCACCTAGGCGTGATGGTGTTCTAGCGGTAATAGCATTAGCAATCTCAACATGGTCTACATACGCAATAGAGTGGCCATCAAATGAATAATTAGTAATATAGTTTTCAAGTTTAGCGGTTTGCGTTAATGATTTTGTTGGTTTATCAATTGCTAAAGCAAGACGTAAATCTTTAATTGTATTAAGTTTTGTATCAAACGTGATGGTAGCCCAGTTATCTTTAACAGACACAATTAAGTTTAATGTAATGTCATTTTCAAGTACTAAAGGGTACGTGTTGTAGTCAACACCTTCGATGGTTTGTGTTGTGAAGTTAATTCCCGCTTTATCAGCTGAGCTATTAATTGTATTAAATAAAGCCGTTTCATCTTCAAGTTGATAGCGTAATACTGGCATTAGACCAATCGTATAGGCTAGAGCTTTATAATCATCGGCGAATCCCCAGGCTGCTTTTAGTGTTTCATAAGATGCCAATGATGTTTGATATTGATCTAATAGAGACGCTAAAAACTGTGCATTGTTATCGTTACTTGCCGCTAAATTTTCGATCAATGGCGTAAAATCGTCTGCACCTTTCATTTGATCTGGAATCAAATTGAAATATTTACTATAGGGAAATGGTTTTAGCTGACCATAAAATAAAGCAGTATCAGCAGGGACGTAATCAAGTTGAGCAAGTTCTAATGAGGCTGTTGAACTGTCAGTTTGTGTATAGATTATTGCACCGGCCGCTACAGCAACTGCGCAACCAGCAAGTAGTTTGGTGTTCATTTGGAAATTCCTTTTTGTATCAGTACCAAGCGGTACGTTCTGTAGTATTTATGTTTTGTAAAACGATATCATAAAAGTGCGTAGTCTAGCGAGGAAAAGCACTATTAGTGTTGGTTGTAATGAGGGCACGGTATTATATAAAATTATTAATTTTTACTGCGATAAATCGGCAATAGTTGGTTAAGATGCAGATGCGCTAGCAATGGCAGCGAAATAGCAACACTTCGCATAAATATATGTTGGCATTTTGCCCTTGGTAATCATCTACAATAGCAAAGCCACTGTTAATCTCACCTAAATAGGCCATTGCATAGTTAAATATAAAATGTGTACAAGAGGCTAAGTAGCGAGTCTATTTATCAAAAAATCAAAAATGGCGCCATCGTCTTTATGGAAGTGCTAAAAGCCTTCCTGATCTTGTTTGTCAACACAATTTAGGTGATAAAAATTTAAACTGGTTTTGATATGTCCTTGAAAAAAATCACTGCTTTGGAAATTAGCCAGCATCTATGTCCATTTCTAGTTAATTAAATTCGTTAAATAGCGATACCATTGAATAAAAAGTATGGAACGGTCCAAATATTAGTTTGTGATCTTTTTATTGGAGTGTGTAGAATCAAACACAACTTGTTAATGGAGTGAAAATCACGTGAGTGAAATAAATACAAATAAAACGTTTGTCACTGAGCAGTCGCAGCAAAATAATAATTACCTGTTACCTTTGACTGCAATGACAACTCTATTTTTTTTATGGGGTTTTATCACAGTACTAAATGATGTACTGATCCCGCGTTTAAAAGGGGTGTTTGATCTTAGTTATACTGAAGCGATGTTAGTGCAGTTCTGCTTCTTTGGCGCTTACTTTATTGTTTCTTTACCTGCGGGAATATTGGTTAAGAAATTTGGTTATAAAAATGGTGTGCTTAGCGGTCTTATCGTGGCTTCTATCGGCTGTATGTTATTTTACCCTGCTGTAGTCGTACATGAGTATTGGCTATTTTTAACCGCATTATTTGTTCTAGCTGGTGGTATTACCGTATTGCAAGTATCAGCTAACCCTTACGTTGTGGCGCTTGGGCCTGAAAAAACAGCTTCGTCTCGGTTAAATTTAGCGCAAGCGCTTAATTCATTGGGAACTACTATTGGGCCCTATGTTGGTGGTATATTGTTCTTTGGTGCCGCAGGCACATTGACGGCATCTGCGGCGACTGCTGAATCGGTAAAAGTCCCTTATTTAATGCTTGCTGCAGCACTGCTTACTATTGCGGTCGTATTTGCATTTTTAAAACTGCCTGAAATCAAATCACATAAAGAAGAACTTGATTGCAAAGCAAAAGATCATTCTTTAACGCAAGCCCCGCATTTAGTTATGGGGGTGTTAAGTATCTTTTGTTATGTTGGTGGAGAAGTGGCAATAGGCAGCTTTTTAGTTAACTTTTTTGGTGAAGCTCACATTGCAGGACTTGAAGAGCATGCCGCCGCGTCATTAATTGCCTATTATTGGGGCGGGGCGATGGTAGGACGCTTTATTGGCTCTGCTGCATTACAAAAAATTGCACCATCAAAAGCAATTGCTTTTAATGCATTTGCGGTAATTGCGTTACTTCTAATTACAATCTTCACCGAAGGTGACGTTGCTTTGTATGCTGTACTGTCGATTGGTTTATTTAATTCAATTTTGTTTCCAACAATTTTCTCAGTCGCCATTCAAGGGCTAGGTTCATTAACTAGTAAAGGATCAGGTTGGCTTTGTTTAGCGATTGTTGGTGGTGCATTAATACCCTTAATTCAAGGTATTGTTGCTGATGCAATGAATATTCAAGTTAGTTTTATCATCCCAGCACTTTGCTATTGTTTTATCGCTTGGTACGGATTAAATGTTGTAAAACTTGCGAGCAAGTGGCAACAAAAAATAAACTAAGCTAATCGTAAACCTCTTCAGATAAATGCATTTGCAGCACTATTAATGCATTTATCTACTTATTATTCTCAATTAATTAGCCGCACTCTAAAGTGAAAACCTCTCAGTTATGTTCATTACAAAATAACGACTTATATGCACTGAATACGTATTCAATCGCTATTGCTTATAATATTAATTGGAAGCTTCCAATTTTGAGTTTGTTATTTTTCTGTGTAATTACGAAATTGGCTAACTTTAACTGACAATGAATTACGTTATTAATTTGTTGTATTAATAAGTGCTACACTTAATTTTTTACCATGCTTTATTATTGTTTTTGACTGGGATATAGCAAGTTTTGCCGATAAGATAAGACAAATAGCGTTATTTTTGTTAAAAAGTAGTTAGCTAACAACGATAAAAGATAAATAGGTGTGTCATGCAAAGCTCGCTAAAATTTACCACCAAGGTAACTATCGCAGCGTCTGTAGTATTAGTGTTGGTGCTGGGGTTATTTACCATCAATAACTTTATTTCAATGCGCTCACAAACGCAGCAGCAACTGTCTCTAATATTACAAGAAAGCTCTCAATCGGTTTCACAAAATATTGCTAATTGGCTCAATAATAAATTAGCTATTGTTCAGTCTGTTGCGAAAACGCATCAGCAAAATGACACTAAGGAATTAACTCTTAGTCAACTCAATAGCGCAGAAATGGCAGGTAAGTTTAAAAACACCTATATAGGCAAACCTGATGGTACTTTTGTACTCAATGATCAAACTGTTGTATTACCTGCTAATTATGATGCCACAATCCGTCCTTGGTATAAGCTGGTAGAAAATAAAACCACCACAGCGTTTACGACTCCTTATATCGACGTAACCACCAATGAGCTAACTATTTCAGCGGTTGCGCCCATTTTAAATAATGGCCGTTTTAGTGGCGTCGCAGGTGCCGATATTGATATGCAAACCATTACTCAAATAGTCAACGAAATTGATTTTTTAGGTTTTGGTTATGGTTTTCTATTAGACAGTGACGGTCGCATTCTGAGCCATCCAGATATCAAACTAAACGATCAGAGTATGGCGAAGCTGTTTGGTAAAAAGCTTGCTTTAAAAGCTGAATTTGTCGAGCAGGAAATTGCTGGTATTGATCATCTTGTATCATTTACACATATCAAAGGTATTGAAAATGTAGATTGGTATTTAGGTGTGGTGATCAACAAAGATATTGCTTATTCATCTGTTGCTTCATTTAGAAATATGGCTGCAATATATATGTGTTTGGGTGTTATCGCGACGATATTAATGATGCAATTTTCACTGCGTTATTTGATGCGGCCTATGCAGCGTTTAAACGATGCAATTAAAGATATTGCCCAAGGTGAGGGGGATTTAACTCGTCGTTTAGAGATTGAAAACGATGACGAATTTGGTGAACTTTCAGGTTACTTTAATGCCTTTATAGATAAAATTCATACCTCAATTGAGCAAGTAAAAACGACCACGGTTGAACTTGAACGTTCAGTGGAAAGCTTAGTTGAGCAAACAGAGTCGACGCTAACGATGTACAGTGACCAAACTAAACGCACAGACAGTGTTGCAACAGCGATTAATCAGCTGTCATCAAGTGCGATTGAAATATCAGGCAGTGCAAGCCATGCATCAACCCTTGCTACCGATGCGAATTCACAGTCAGTGCAAAGTCAAAGCACGTTAAATGATAATATCAATGCCATTGGTGTGTTATCGCAAAATATGGAACAAGCACAACAAATTATAAGTAGTGTTGCTGAACACTCTGCAAGTATTGGTCAAGTACTCGAAGTTATTAAAGGAGTCAGCGAGCAAACTAATCTACTTGCGCTTAATGCTGCAATTGAAGCCGCTCGTGCCGGTGAGGCTGGTCGTGGATTTGCAGTTGTTGCAGATGAGGTGCGCCAGTTAGCTCACCGTACTCAGCAATCAACTCAAGAAATAGAAAATACTGTTAGCCAATTACAGCAAGGCTCGGACACTGCTGTTTCAGTTATGAAGGCTAGTTTAGTTGAAAGCGAAAATACTGTAAAACAAGCGCAAGCAGCCGGTGAGCAAATGGCAGGAGTAACCAAAGCTATAAAAGCAATTGATGATGTAAATCATAGTGTTGCAAATGCAACCACTGAACAAAATCAGGTAATACAATCTTTAGATAATGATATTCATACAATTAGTGAGTTATCTCAACAAGGCCAGCTAAACTTAAATAATACCTTAGCTGAGTGTACTCGTTTAAAACTGCAATTTGATGAACTTGAAAAAATGGTGCTACGTTTTAAAGTCTAAATGCAATCAGCGATAACTAAAAAGATATAATAAATGACGCCTGAATCACCTGAAAGCCAACCTAGTTGGCTTAACTTAGTTAATATAGACAGTGTTTACAGCGCTGAAAAACAGCGTCGTGCGTTTACATTTTTTACTATGATATTCATTGCGGTTGTATTGATCACAACTTTAGTCACAGTTAACTACTCGGTTTATGCAAAACTTCTGACTATTATGTTAGTGCTATCCGACTTAACCTTTTTTATATGCGCAGTGTATTTTTTGCGTACTGGGCGTTTAACTGGGGTCGCAATACTCGTACTGAGTGTTATTTGTGTATTATGTTTAGCATTGGTGTACACCGGGGGCAAGGAAAATACAGCGCTTTATTGGCTGATGTTTTACCCAGTTGTCTCGTTTTCTACACTCGGCCTAAGAGTTGGATTTTTAGCCGTGTCATCGCTATTAGCACTTACCTGTTTGTTTCTTTATGGTCCTGACATAGGGCAAGTGATGTATGGTAATGCTGAAAAAGTTCGTTTTACCGCCTCATTTATTTTGGTGTTTTTATTCGCTTTTATAGGCGAGTATTTCCGTAATAAAAGCCACTTAGAAATTGCACGCATTACTTTGTTACAAAAGCAAGACGCCTATACTGATCAGTTAACAGGCCTTGCCAATCGGCGCTTTATTAGCAGCCATTTTTTGCCGTTTGCAAAATTGAACTCTGAGCAGTATTTACCTTTTACAGTGTTGTTAATCGATCTGGATCTGTTTAAAAATATTAATGATAATTTTGGGCATGATTTTGGCGATCAAGCATTAATCGAATTTAGTAGGATGCTTGAAACACAGTTACGCTCATCAGATATTAAAGTTCGCTACGGTGGTGAAGAGTTTATGGTGATATTACCAAAAACAGTAATTACTGACGCCTATGCCGTAGCCGATAAATTTAGAGAATACGTAGCTGCACAAGTAATAGTGTTTAATGAGCATCAATCTACCTCTGTCACTTGTAGCATAGGGGCTGCACAAGTTAGTCATATCGAAACGTTTAACCAAACAGTTAAACTAGCTGATGAATACTTGTACCAAGCAAAACGCCTAGGGCGAAATAATGTTGTTTCCAGTGAACAGCAACAGGCCAATAATGAACAATAGTCAGCTTATATATGTGTACGACCCAATGTGCAGTTGGTGTTGGGGTTTTCAAAAGTGCTGGCAAAAAATCCAAGACGCCTTAGCGAATGAAGTTGATATTATTTATAAAGTAGGTGGCCTTGCTGTTGATTCCGATCAGCCAATGCCAGTAAGTATGCAACAGTTTTTACAACAAACTTGGCAGCGTATTGGCCAGCAAACCGGTGCTAAATTTAACTTTGATTTTTGGCAAAACTGTCAACCACGCCGCAGCACTTATCCTGCGTGTCGGGCGGTTATTGCAGCACGTTATTTCAATAAAGAGCGGGTTATGCTTGGCGCTATCCAGCAGGGGTATTATTTATCGGCACAAAATCCTTCGGATCTTAATACACTCGTTAGCTGTGCACAGCAAATAGGTATTGCTGCTGATGAGTTTTTAGCTATATTGCAAAGTGAACAACTTGAACAGGCGTTTCAACAAGAGTTAGCGTATGTTCAGCAGTTACCCGTGCAGGGTTTTCCATCTTTAGTTCTTTGTCATAAACAGCAGTACTTTGCTATCGCCGTAAACTATACCAACGCAAATGCTGTGATCAGCACCATTCATTGCATACTTGCTGATTAATTTATTTAATCTCACTTCACTCATCATTCAATCGTACATGCTTGTTAAATATTAAAAACTATTGCTTTATCTAAGGTAAAAAGCTGTATTTATGGCAGTTGTCATAAAAAGGACTTTTTAGCGCAACACCTCTGTCATTTTTCACCTTTAGAATCTCGTTCATTGATATTAAGCAACTAGCAAATCCGCTAATTTAACGAGTAAAGGTGTATGCGATGAAAGGCGTTAAACCATTGATATTAGCTAGTATTGTAGCCATGAGTGCAACAGTGCAAGCAAGTGATTTAAATAAGGTTATCGATAAAAGCAGTGAAATTAACCAGTCAGCTGCGCAATCACAAACAAAAATAGACAAGATTGCAGACTCTATGCAGGGTCGTTTACAACAGTTTAAAACCCTTAATAAAGAAATTGATGGTTTGACAGTTTATAACGCACAACTAAGCAAACAGCTTAGTAACCAAGTGAGTGAAATGGAAGCCATTAACTTATCTATGGATCAAGTGTCTATTATTGAACGTCAAATTACTCCATTAATGCTACGCATGATCACAGGGCTTGAGCAATTTGTTGCTCTTGATGTGCCGTTTCTAACCGATGAACGTGAAAAGCGTTTAGCGTCATTAAAAGACATGATGAACCGTGCTGACATTAATTCAAGTGAAAAATTCCGCCGTGTTTTAGAAGCGTACCAAGTTGAAGTTGATTACGGCCGTACCATCGAAGCCTATACCTCGTTATTAGATGTTGATGGTCAAGAGCGTGAAGTCGATTTCTTACGCATTGGTCGTTTAGAACTTATTTACCTTACTCGCGATGGTAAAAAAGCAGGCTCATGGGATACAACAAGCAAACAGTTTGTTGCCCTGGATGACTCAACAATCAGCCAAATTAGTAAAGGTTTACGTATTGCACGTAAGCAACTTGCCCCAGATATGTTAACACTGCCAGTACACGCTGCGGATTAAGAGGTTAAAATGAAACTTTTTACAAAAATGACCAAAATTGCTTTATTTGGTGCCACCCTTGGTTTTGCGGGCAACAGCGTTGCTGCTGAAGCTATGGATTTAGACTCGTTATTAAAAACACTTGAGCAAGGTAAAACACAGCAATCAGCACAAAATAAACAACGCGAGCAAGAATTTGCTGCACGTCAAAATGAACAAGTGCAAATGCTTAAAAACACTCAAGCAAAACGTAATCAAATGCTGGTTGAGTCTGAGCGTCTTGAAACACAGTTCGAAGAAAATGAAGTAAAACTTGCTAACCTAACCGATACATTATCTAAGCGTATGGGTTCATTGAAAGAACTTTTTGGTGTGCTGCAACAAGTGGCTGGCGATTCAAGTAATAAATTTGCAACGTCAGTAGTGTCTGCACAGCTACCTGGTCGTGGTGCTTTTATGGATGAATTGGCTCAAAAAATGGGCTCGACTTCTAAACTTGCATCAATCGAAGACATTGAAAAAGTATGGTTTGAACTGCAACGCGAAATGACTGAGCAAGGCAAAGTGTCACGTTTTACAACAGATGTAATTGTAGAAGGCGGCAACAAAGCTAAACAAGAAGTTATGCGAGTGGGGGCTTTTAACTTAATTTCAGAAGGTAAGTACCTTGATTATAACACCAGCACTAATACGTTAAGCGAACTTACCCGTCAGCCTGTTGGCCGTTACACCTCAACGGCGAATGATTTACAACAAGCTAAATCAGGCACTGTACAATTTGCGCTTGACCCAACCGGTGGCTCTATCCTTGGTTTATTGGTACAAGCACCTGATACTTCAGAGCAAGTACATCAAGGTGGTGCAGTAGGTTACGTTATTTTAGGTGTTGGCTTACTTGCTTTAATTATCGCTATTGAACGATTTGTTTCATTGATGCTAATGGGCAGCAAAATCCGTCGTCAACTTAAAGACTCAGTGCCACGTGATGACAATCCACTTGGTCGTGTAATGAAAGTCAAAGATCAATACCCTGATGTAGCATACGACACCTTAGAGCTTAAATTAAGTGAAGCGATTTTACGTGAAATGCCAAAAATCACCCGCAACTTAACGCTCATTAAGATTATCTCGGTCGTTGCTCCATTGTTAGGTCTTCTTGGTACGGTAACCGGTATGATCAATACCTTCCAAGCAATCACCTTGTTTGGTACAGGTGACCCTAAATTAATGGCTGGTGGTATTTCACAAGCGCTTGTTACTACGGTACTTGGCTTAGTTGTGGCAATCCCAACAGTATTTTTATACACCTTATTGAATACCCGCTCTAAAAACTTGCTGCTTATTTTGCAAGAACAAAGCGCAGGTATTATCGCTGAGCGTAGCGAAAAGGGAGCATAACCCATGGTGCTATTGATTGACTCAATCAATGCTATCCGTGATTTTCTCGACACTGGTGGCCAAGTTCTGTTGGTCATCGGAGTGTTAATCTTCGCGATGTGGTTATTGATACTCGAGCGATTTATTTATTTTTTTAATGGTTTTCGTAGTTACAAACATGCCATTAAAAGTAGTTGGACAGGGCGCGATGAGCGTAATAGCTGGAACGCTGAGCAAATCCGCCAAGCAACTATTTCACGCGCTGGGATGAAGTTAAACAACAACTTAGCGCTGATCAATGTGATGGTTGCCTTGTGTCCGCTGCTGGGGTTACTCGGTACGGTAACAGGTATGATAGAAGTGTTTGATGTGATGGCGATTACCGGAACGGGCAGTGCGCGTTCAATGGCATCAGGTGTGTCGAAAGCGACTATCCCGACAATGGCAGGCATGGTTGGTGCGTTATCTGGTGTATTTGCTTCTACGTACTTACAACGCAAAGCAAAGCGCGAAGTAGCCCTACTTGAAGACAGCATGGTTTTAGACCATTAAACAACAATTTTTAGTATGTGGCGAAAGCCACATACAATCAGGAGAATAAAATGAGAGCCCCATTAGGAAGCCTTTTTCAAGAAGATGAAGCTGAAGAAATAAACATGACCCCGATGCTTGATGTTGTGTTCATCATGCTTATTTTCTTCATTGTAACCGCCTCTTTTGTTAAAGAGTCAGGTATCGATGTAAATCGCCCAGAAGCGGCAACAGCCGTTAAGAAAGAGCGTGCAAATATTCTAGTTGCGATTTCAGATCAAGGTGAAATTTGGATCAATAAACGTCAAATCGATGTGCGTGCTGTGCAAGCAAACATTGAGCGTTTAAAAGCAGAAAATCCACAAGGTAGTGTGGTTATTCAGGCTGACAAAAAAGCCACTACAGATACCCTTATTAAAGTGATGGATGCAGCACGCGCCGCAGGTGTATTTGATGTGTCTATCGCGGCACAAGAAGCCTAAGGAAGCCATAATGCGTTATTTAGTAGCATTATTAGTTGCCGGTGTTGTGACCTTTATGTTGTTTTTGGGCATGCAAGCGCTTATCACCGGTGGTGAAGGGGCGATGACTGAGCCTGCAAAAGGCAATGTACTTGATTTTGTAAGGCTTAAAAAAGAAGAAACGGTACAAAAGAAAGAACGTAAACCACAAAAGCCGCCAACGCCGAAAGAGCCTCCGCCGCCAATGGATTCACCGCAAATGCAAAATAGTGATCCAAATGCAGCAGCGTCTAACTTTGACTTTGGTGCCAGTGTTGATGCTGACGTGAGTCTTAGTGGTGGTCTAGCTCTTGACTCTAGTGACGGTGAATATCTACCGATTGTAAAAGTGGCACCTGTTTACCCGCGTCGAGCATTGTCACGGGGCATTGAAGGCTATGTGATTGTTGAGTTTACAGTGACTAAGCAAGGTACTGTTCGTGATGCAAAGGTAGTAAAAGCTGAGCCTGAATCATTGTTTGATCAAGCAGCCATGGATGCCGCACTTAAATTTAAATACAAACCTCGCGTAGTAGACGGTGAAGCTGTTGAAGTTGCGGGTGTACAGAATAAAATTTCTTTCCAAATAAATGGTTAGCACTGAATAAATGGATAGAGAAACGAGGCGATTATGAAATTATTAAAAACAGCATTATTTTGCTCGTTAGCACTAAGTGCTAGTGTTGCTTTACCAAGCGTAGTAAGTATGTTGCCAGGTGTTAATTTAGCAACGGCCTATGCAGAGGAAGTAAAAACAAAGCGCGTGCCGGCACTGCGTGAAAAAGTATATAGCCAATTGGCTCGTGCGCAAAAGTTAGCTGATGATGGTGATGCAAAAGCGGGCCTTGCTGCGCTTGATAATATTAATGAACGTTCATCCAGTATGAACTCGTATGAAAAAGCCATGATGTATAATTTTTATGGTTTTATTTATTACAACGAGAATGATTTACCGAAAGCGATCGCGTCGTTTGAAAAAGTCGTTGCTGAAGAAGAGATCCCTGAGTCTTTACGATTAAGTACCAGCTTTAGTTTAGCGCAGCTTGCAATGGCGAATAGCGATTACAACAAAGTGTTAGACTTTTTAGCGCAATGGGATGCAATCAACACTAAGCCTAAAACGGATGCTTACTATGTGCTTAAGTCGCAAGCTTACTATCAGCTAAAAGATTACCAAAATGGTATTGATAACATTAACTTGGCTATCGCGCAAAGTGATAGTGAAGGCAAACAGCCAAAAGAGAACTGGTTAGTGTTACTGCGTGCTATGTATTATTCACTTAATCAAACTGAGAATGTAGTTGCTGTACTTGAACGTATGGTCAAACTTTACAATAAGCCTGAGTATTGGGTGCAACTCGGTGGTATGTATGGCGAAACAGGTAAAGAAAAACAGCAGTTAGCAATACTCGAAGCCGCTTACCAGCAAGGTTTTTTGACTTCTAAATCAGACTTGCGTCAACTAGCACAAGTTTATTTATACAATGGTTTAGCTTTTAAAGCTGCCGATGTGATGAGTAAAGCTGTTGCATCTGGTATTGCGGAAAAGTCAGCTAAAAATTACGCATTTATTGCAGAAGCCATGATACAAGCAAAAGAAGATGAAAAATCTGTTAGTTATTTTGCAAAAGCAGCTGATCTTTCAAGCCATGGAAAGTACGAGCAACGTTTAGCCGAAGTGTATGTGAATCTTGAAAAGTATGAAGATGCAGCTGATGCAGCGCGTAAAGCGCTTGATAAAGGTTCACTAGATTTTGAATCAAATGCTTATGTTGCTTTAGGTATGGCGCAATATAGTTTACAAAACTTTGACGCGTCTATTTTAGCATTCGAACAAGCCGAGAAGCATAAAAAATCGCAGCGATTAGCTGAACAATGGATCAAATACGTGAAACGTGAAAAATTGCATGCTGAAACATTACGCACTGCTTTGTTATAAGTAAATATGCGTTAAGAAACGCTATTTTAACTTCAACGATTTTATTAAAAAACTCGTTTTATAATCGCAACACCAAAACCGCCTCAGGGCGGTTTTTTTCGTTCTAAATATTCCTAACAAATTGTTATTTAAATAAATTAGATTGTCACTTTATGTTTATTAAAGTGTAACTGTATTGTCATACACCTCCAGTATTGTAGTCCTCGTTCTAAAGCTCAAGTGACCTTAAAGCATGTTTTTCGTGTTTTAAAGTGACTTGAGTTTTACTTAATGCGCTAACAAAATAATTAAATACTTTAACGGAGTGAACAATGAAATTATCTGGTTTATTTAAAGTCAGCCTTGTGGCTACTGCAATTACACTCGCTGGCTGTGGCGGTGGTGATATTAATGTTACACCTACAACAGTTGATAACAGTGTAGATAATAGTGTAGACAACTCAGTGACTAACCCAGGTGGTGATAATGGTGGTGATACATTAAGTTGCGCTACATATACATTAGATGGAGCTACATTTACAGGTGAAGCAAAGGGTGTTAACTGTGTTTACAGTCAAGCATTTGCAAGTAATGCGAAAGAAATTACCAGCTCCTTTGTTATCCCTGCATTAAGCAGTGGCGGCGCACATGTATTTGAAGGTGCATTATTTATTGGTGATGATGTAGACACATCAACAGGCGCTACAATTGATGGCAATGGTCCTACATTGTCTATTGAAGCTGGCGCGACGATAGCTTTTACTAAGCCTGAGAGTTTTATTCGTATTGCACGTGGTGCAAATATTGAAGCAATTGGTGAAGTAGATAAGCCAATTATTTTCACAAGCATCAAAGAAGTTGATGGCGATGATGCAACAACCGCACAAATTGGTGATTGGGGTGGCGTTCAGGTAAATGGCCGAGGCCATTCTATCCGTTGTACGGCTGCGGCTGCGGCACAAGATATGTGTAACCACGCTGCCGAAGGTATTGTATCGTATTATGGTGGTAATGATCCGCAAGATAGCAGCGGTATCCTTAAGCATATAGTTATAAAATATGCGGGTTTTGGTGTTGAAGGCGATGAGCTCAATGGTTTAACCCTTAATGCTGTAGGTTCAGGCACAACGATTGATTACGTGCATGTTCATAATGGTTTCGATGATGGTATAGAGCTTTTTGGTGGTAGCGTTAACCTTAAACATATTGTTATTACTGATACAGGTGATGATGGTATTGATTGGGATGAAGGCTGGAAAGGCTATGGACAATTTATTCTTGTACGTTCAAATGAATATGGAAACCATGGCTTTGAAACAGATGGCGCTAAGGTAGATCCATTATCAGCAGATGCACAAGATTTAGTAACAACTGTTTCTAATCCAACAATTGCTAATGCAACGGTTGTAACTACTGGCGACCAAGGTGCTGAAGGGCGTCGTACTGGTGCTGGTATGGAAATGAAAGAATGGGGTAAAGCGCAATTAGCTAATATGCTATTTGTAAACTCTTCATCTGTAGATGGTGCTGGTTGTCTTGATTTATATAATGAAAAAGACCAATCAGGGGATGCTGGTGTGCATGCGAATGCAAATAATGGCGATATCGCATTTATGAGCTCAATATTTGCTTGTGGTAAGAATTTTGAAGACGTAAATACACCTTTAACTGGCGCATTAGCAAGTTTTGATATTGCTTCTTGGTTTACTGGTGGCGAGAATAACCAGTTAATTGGTTTTGCTGATTTTGCAAATGTACTTGGTGCTGATGGTGTTTCAACAGCTGCCACTATTACTGATTCACAAGGCACTGCAGTAGCTACAACAGCTAAAGACATGAGTGAAGTTAACTCTTTCTTTACTAACGCAGGCTATATTGGTGCACTTAAAGAAGGTGAATCAAGTGAGTGGGCTGATTTTGTTGCCGCATCTTTACAACGCGCTAGTAATTAATCTAGACCGGCTCTAATTATAAGGCGCTACGGCGCCTTTTTTAAGGGAATTTTAGGTTTAGAGGATATAAATATGAAACATCAAAAGCAGTTTAAAACCAATCTAATAACTTTATCTCTGCTCTCCCTTTTTTCTTCATTTCATTCTTTCGCTGATCAGGCACAAGAAATAATAAATGAAGACGCGATAGAAGAAGTTGTTGCAACAGGTACGCGCCTTAAAGGCAGTGCTAGTGCCGTAATTGATGAGCGTAAAAATCAGGCGTTTGTCGCTGATATAATGGGTTCAGAGCAAATATCTAGAACGGGTGATAGTGATGCAGCTTCGGCACTTCGCCGTGTTACAGGCTTATCATTAGTTAACGATAAGTTTATCTATGTCCGTGGATTAGGTGAGCGTTACTCTAGCGTACGTTTAAATGGCGCGGTAGTTCCAAGCCCGGATCTAACACGAAATGTAATTCCACTTGATATCTTCCCATCAAGTATTATTGAATCCTTGGCTGTACAAAAAGCCTATTCACCAAATATGCCTGCGGCTTTTGGTGGTGGTGACGTTAATATCAGAACCAAGAGCATTCCAAATGATACTTTATTTAAAGTCGAAATTGGTGCCAGTTATAAAGATACAAACGACGAAGGCTATACATATAATGGTGGCAGTGATGATTGGTTAGGTAAAGATGATGGTACACGCGCATTACCCGGTTCAGTTAAGACTGCGTTAAATACCTATATCAATGGCCTGTCTGATATTTCGTATAGAAATATCAGAGATGTAGAGTCAAAACGTCAGGGGGCTGATATTGGCCAAGCTGCCGCGATAGACTTAAATAAAAGTTTAGCAAAAGCATTGCCAAGAGATTTTGGCTTGGAAAAAGAAAGTTTAAATCCTGATGCCGGTATTAAAGCTGTGTATGGCGACCGTTTTGATAACTTATTTGGCTTAGACGGCTCGTTTGGTTTCTTAGCGTCAGTTGCCTATGAAAATGAATGGTCCAATGCTGAGAAGTTTAGCGCTGTACTTTCTTCTGTTGACGCATCTGAGTCCTCATGTTCACAAGATGACTTTACTTGTTACTCTGCAACAGAGAAAGAAGTGTCAACCAAGCATAATATAAAGTTAAATAGCTCTCTAAATTTAGGTTATAAAATTGGAGGTCATGATTTAACAGCAACTTATATGATGTTACGAGATTCTGAAGATGAAGCCTCTGTTGCGCTTTACCAAGAACCTTCAAAGTCATTAAGTATTGATGCTGGGCAGTTGCAGCGTAGTCACTTAACCTCTTTTGAGGAACGAGAACTTGAAATACTTCAGCTTCGTGGAATGCACAATTTAGATTGGGGTTTTCTTGAAGGTGTTGGTGTAGATTGGCAGTATACTGACTCAACAGCGACTACAAGTATACCTGGTGAGCTTAAAGTAACGGTTCGTGATGAGTACTTAGATGGCAAATATCAACGTACTTTTTACAATGGTAGCTTAGGTGGTAATCCTTATTTGTATCGATTTGTAGAGCTAGAAGACGATGTAGAAAACTGGGGCGTTAATGTAAACAAAGTTTTTTACTTTGATAACGCCGAAGTAGAAATTGCGGGTGGTGGTTATTTTGTTGAAAAAACACGTGATTACCGCACTGACTTTTTTAACTATCGTTTTAACCAAACTCAGTCTTTAGATCTAGCACAAAGTGAAGAAGAAGCACTGTCAATCGGTAGTTTTTTTGCTAACGATGCTGTTGTTGATTCAACGGATGTCGAGTTATTGTTCCAAGAACCAACAGCTGATGATTACTTAGCAGCGCAAATGATTGATGCTTACTACGGCTCTTTTGACGTAACGTTTGCTCAAGATTGGCGTTTAAGCGGTGGTGTGCGTTACGAGGACTTCCGCCAAGTTGCGCTTGCTTTTTCTCGCTCAGCATTCGATCCTGCTTTATTGGCTGATAAATTAAGTGCAGATGCGATAGAACAAGCAAGTGTGATGGAAGATGAGTATTTTACTTCGTTATCTATGACATATAGTCAGCAATCGTATCAAGTTCGTTTTGGTTATGGCAACACGGTTGTACGCCCTGATTTGCGAGAGCTAAGCCCTGTTCAATTCCAAGATCCGCTGACCGGTTATCGAACGCTTGGTAATCCATTCTTAGAATCTAGTTACCTAGATAACTTTGATGCACGTATCGAGTTTTATATGGACAATGGCGATAATTACTCAGTTGGCGCATTCTATAAAGATATCGATAAACCAATCGAAGCACTATTAACAGAAAGCGACGGCCGTTTTACTCTGCAGTTTGACAATGCAGAAACAGCCTATGTTTACGGTATTGAAGCTGAATGGTTAACTGAGTTGCACAGTGATTTATTAGGGGGCGCTTTTTTTACTTCTGGAAATATAACGCTCAGTGATTCAGAAGTTGAAATTGCAGAAGAACAGCGCGGCGATCTCACGAACCTAAAGCGACGTATGACGGGCCATTCAAAGTATGTTGCCAACTTGCAACTGAATTACGATTCACATGATGGCATGCATCAAGCATCTGTTATCTACAATGTATTTGGTGATCGTATTTTAGCTGCGGGTGTTAATAACTTTGATGACGCTTACGAACAACCTTTAAACTCGTTAGACATGGTTTATAGTTATTACCCAACGTTTAATACCACATTAACACTTAAAGTGAAAAATATGTTGGGACAAAACTTTGAAGTAGAACAAAATGATGTGCTAATTCGTTCTCAAGAAACGCCTAGAGAATTAAGCGTGAGCTTTAGCTACGAGTTTTAAAGTCATCTAATAAAGGCAAATTACATAAGTCTTTATTATCTCAGCCCTGCCAAATGCAGGGCTTTTTAATATCTGCTATTTGTAAAACTAATGGTTGTGTAATATCTGTGTTATTAAAGAAGTGATCATTTAATGCAAATTGATATAAGGCTATTATTTTAATGATGATATGTGATTAATGATGAGTTGAACTATGTTGATATTAATTGGAGGAACTTTTGCGCCATGGAATAAGAGCTCAGTTGTTACTGAGCTGTTTGTTTACGTTAGTTACCGCACTTTATACTAGCGTACAATGGATAACACTGATTTTTACTACCAGTATTTTTTGAAACCCATGCGCTACCATACCAGTCATATTCCGCATACTCATATTCATCCTCACCACACTTCACTGTGCTGCCAGTGATTTCTCGCTTATGATCTCGCTCTTTACAGAATTGATTTCCCGATATAAAACTGACAAAGAAGTTGCTATAAC
>NZ_JACJEE010000044.1:0-28956 GCF_014163915.1 Pseudoalteromonas sp. SR41-8 | reverse complement strand
GACCCACCTGACCCCATGCCGAACTCAGTAGTGAAACGAAACAGCGCCGATGATAGTGTAGCATTTGCTATGTGAAAGTAGGACATTGCCAGGCTCCAAATAAGAGAAACCCGTTACAGCGATGTAACGGGTTTTTTGTTGTCTGGAATAAATTAAAAAGAAGGTTCGAGGTGAAAGGTAATAGGTTAAAGGAAAAGAATAAGATTGCTATGTGACTTTTTACCGCCGTGGGCACTACGACATCCTACTGCGCAGCACACCATGGCTTCAAATTTAGAAAGCCCGACTAGTAATAGTCGGGCTTTTTACATCAGCAGTAAAGTGAATGAGTGAGTTGGTGAGGAAGACAGCGTTAACCTTTTGAGATGCGTGCACTGCTATTTTTAATCATGAGAAACTAGTCAACTCGCACTCTTTATAAATAGAAGGCAAACTAGTGTTTTTTATAAGTAACAGGCAAACCTGTAACCTCTATAAGTGATAGATAAATTAGCGAAAGCTTTGGAATAAAAACGCGTAGTCTTGCTGCTACGCGTTTTAGTATTTAGCTTCTAGAAAGTTGCTCGAACGCTAAGTGCAAAGCGTCGATCTGTCGTGAAGTTCAACGCCTGAGTTTTAGTGCCCGCTTGATCCATTTGATATTTAGTTTTGGTTTCAGTCTCGAGTAAATTACTCGCTTCAACACCTACTTTCCAATGATCATTAATGGTGTAGTATAAGCTGGCATCCATCATACCTGAAGCCTCAGCATAAGCTGGTACATATTCTTCAGATTCGCGTAGGGTTAATAAATATTCAGAGCGCCACGTATAGGCTAGACGAAAAGAAACCTTTTCGTATTCATACATACCGATAATATTTAAGTTTTGGTCTGAATACCCTTGCAGAGGTAGCCCACTGAACACACGGAAAGTGTTACGGTTATCAGCGATAGGGTTACCATTTTCATCGAATCCTAATGTTCCATTTGAGATTTCGTTAGGATCTTCTAAACCACTCTGGTCTATGAAGGTATAGTTTAATTGTAAACCTAAACCACCCCAAGCGCCTGGCAGCATATCGTAGAATTGAGAGTATGAAAATTCAGCACCGCGCAGTGTACCAGAGCCAGTATTGGCAGGACCATATGCAGATAAGTTGTATTCTTCAGTTCCGTATGTCACGTCAAGGTCAAATGTTCTATTGCGAATAATGTTATCTAATTTTTTATGGAATAGCCCCAAAGTAACGTAGCCTGCTGGCGCGAAATACCATTCGGTTGTTAGATCGGTATTTATTGCTGTTTCAGGTTTAAGGTAAGGATTACCCGATAATGCGGTCAGTTCTATATCATCGATTCCTACAACAGGGTTACTCGTTTCATCATAGTCTGCGCCAGGTGTTTGGAGGCGACGATTATAGTCTAGATTGATAATACTGATGTTCCGTGCATCAACTAGGCTTGGGTAAAATAAGGCTTTTGAGATGCCAAATCTTACCACTACGTCTTCGCTAATACCCATGCTTAGGTTTAGGCTTGGTAATATTGTGCTGTAATCAGTACCATCCACTGTGCTCAGTGTTGATTCACCCCCAGCAAGATCATAATAGCGCTTGTATTCTGGCTGCTGCATTACTGTATTTAAGGATGTTCCAGGTTCACCGCGCTTACTTACCGGCGGTTGCACTAATGCGCCAGTGGAGGCTAATTTGTAGTTTACATAGCGTAAACCTACATTACCGACTATTGGAATATCTTGCGCGACAAAATCAAAGTCGCCACGTACATAAAACTCGGTGCGTTTTTCGTTTGTTGCACTGATATTATGAGCTGCATAAGGGCCTTCAACACGGTTTGGCTTATCTGTATAAGGGACGTAAGTACCCGTACAAATACCGTTGTTTGCTGCGCTGTTTGTTGCATTATGCCAACCGTCTTTACAGCCCTGGCGGAGCGAATCAGCATAATTTTTGACTAATTCCATGCGTGGAAAAAGGAAGTTATTTACATTACCTTGCAGTACTTGACCGTTGTAATAATCAGAGAAATCAACACGCTCAAATAATTCAGGTCGATTAACTGCAGAAGCTGCATTACGGTCATCTTGTACCCATGGTGTACCGATTGCAGACCAACCTTCATAAGCGGTGTCGCGAACAGTCAAGTCTTTGTCTGAGTGATAAATACCAGATTTAATGTTAGTAAATGTACCATCGAGTTCGTAATTAACATCTAATTTAAAACTATTGGCTTTGGCTGTATTATGCTCTATTTGTTCCATGCCACTACCAAGAAATAGATTTGGTACAGGACCATTCCAATCTTCATTAGGAGACCAACCTGCGGTTAAAATATTGTCACTGAGAAATTCAACAGAAGGTCTAGAGCCGCGCATATCTAGGAAGTAAGGCGAAACTACATGGACATGATTACCTCGTGTTTGACCTGACATACTGTAATTTTGTAGTGATTTTTCAGAGTCTATGTGTTGGTAATCGAAATCAACCGTCAGGCGATCAATTGGTTTTAGTGTTAGTTTGAATGAAGTATCTTTAACGGTATTTTCGTTATAGTTCCAGCGACTTCGATAGAAAAAAGGAGTTTCAGGACTTACACCTAAAGCAATACCTGATGTGACGAATCCATTCTCAGTGGTTAATGGGTAACCATTTTCAGCATCATCCATCCAATTCTGAGATGAGCCCATAAACCCTTTAAAGCCTTGAGCTGCTTGTCCAATTTGGCGTTCGTTCCACTCCAATGAGGCTCTTGAATTAATATGTTCCAAGGTGGCCACTATAGTTTCGTCGTTGTTAGCCCATTGCAATGATGATGTAAAGCCAGTGCGTTTACGATCATTAGTAGCTGTACTCATATGAATAGCAACCGGAACATGCCAAACACTCGCTGCAGGTTGACCGGGTAAAGCAGGGCCATCAACCGGCGAGCTTGGATCAACACCTATGATGCCACCCCATTGATCAGTAGTGGGAATAAATGAATCGCCACGGGAGTGGAAATTACCTAAACCAATACCATCACCTCGTGTTTTATATTCAGATTGTGATCCGGCAATAAGAAAGCCAAATTTACCTGCATCAGTTTCCCAGTTATCAGAGAACAGAGCGGAGAAAGAAGGAGTTGTCTCATCTCGAAAGTCACTGTAATTAGCTTTTGCGTTAAAAGAGATAATACGGTCTGTGGAATCAAATGGTTTGCGAGTAATTAGGTTGACTGTACCAGCAATACCTCCTGATATAAGATCCGCGGTTTGGTTCTTAACTACTTCTACAGCTCCTAGTAGCTCCGCGGGGAAGTCCTCATAGCTTAGGCCACCCGATGGATTTGCGCTAAATGCATCACGGCCATTTACTTCAGAGCGGACCCGGTCCAAGCCTCGAATAAGAACACCAGTCCCCTCATCTGCATAATGCTTCGGATCACTAGAAGATGCAAAGCGTTCAATTGTGACCCCAGGAACACGTTGGAGAGCCTCAGTCACTGATTTGTCAGGCAGTGCACCAATATCTGATGCCGTGATAACATCCTTTACGGTATCAGCATAGCGCTTTAAGTTTTGTGCGCTATAGATACTGCCACGGATGCCCGTGACCTCTATAACCTCAATTGATTCATCTTTATTAATAGGTTTGACATCGCTGTCATTTTGTTGCGAAGTTTGAGCTGTAAGTAACAGTGGACAAAGACCTAGTAATGCATATGAAATCGCAAGGCTAAGCCGAGTTTTCGTTCGTCCAGTGTTGTATTTATTGCTATCGATGACTAATTTTGACATGGTTTAATCTCTTTTACTTATTTTTATAACCAGTTGTAACCTTGCATTTTAACGAGGGCAAAGTTACTCCTTTCGATCGGCATTGCTACTTAATATGCCAAGTTTTAGTTACTACTTTAAATTAATGCAATACTTTTTTAACATATTAAAAGAAATAAAGTAACATTTATTTTGTTTTTTAAGGTTACTTTTTAACAGGAGCTAAGGATTAGTCATTCTTTTAAATGTAAGGGGGTAGTTATTCCATAATAATTGTTATATGAAAATAGCGACAGGAGATAGGGTTATTACCCATAACTCAGGTTTAGTAGTAAGAGTGATGGATTTAATTTTCTGGTTAAAATCAAAAACGCCAACTCGAGGTTGGCGTTTTAATTATGAGGCTAAAGTAGCTTATTAAGCTTTAGGTCCTGCATTTTTGATTTCATCTGATACATCGTATTTAGCGAAGTTTTCAGTGAAGTCTGCTGCAAGTTTGGCCGCATATTCAGCGTATTTAGCTTTATCTTCCCAAGTATTGATTGGGTTAAGTAGCTCGCTGTTAACGCCTGGTACTGCAACTGGTACGTCTAGGTTTAAAACATCAATATGTTGAGTTTCAACGCCAGCCAGTTTACCTGATACGATTGCATCAACAACAGCGCGGGTAGTTGGAATATCAAAACGCTTACCTGTGCCGTAAGGACCGCCAGTCCAACCAG
The DNA here is from genome assembly GCF_014163915.1 of Pseudoalteromonas sp. SR41-8. Classification (NCBI taxonomy): domain Bacteria; kingdom Pseudomonadati; phylum Pseudomonadota; class Gammaproteobacteria; order Alteromonadales; family Pseudoalteromonadaceae; genus Pseudoalteromonas; species Pseudoalteromonas sp. SR41-8. The sequence continues at coordinate 24,479 of NZ_JACJEE010000044.1, read as the reverse complement.
TGTTAACTAGGTATACCTTGGCGCCAAATTCACGTACACGCTTCATTAGAAGCTCCGCGTATACACCCGCTGGACGTGGGAAGAATGGTGCACCAAAACAGGTTGAGAATGTTGATTCGATATCGCTGGTAGAACCAATTTCAGTTGAGCCAACTTTTGCTGTGTAACCGCTTAGGAAATGAAACGCTGCAGCTTCTTCGCTAAGGATTGATACTGGTGGTAATACGCCGCTTACATCACAGGTTAAGAATACCACTGCTTTTGGCTCGCCTGCGCGGTTCTCTACTTTACGTTTTTCAACGTGTTCAAGCGGATAAGCTGCGCGGCTATTTTGCGTTAGGCTAGTATCATGAAAATCAGGAATACCTTTTTCATCAAGGACAACGTTCTCTAGGATAGTTCCAAAGCGGATTGCATCCCAGATAACAGGCTCATTCTTTTGTGAAAGGTCGATACACTTAGCATAACAACCACCTTCGATGTTGAATACACTACCAGGTGCCCAGCCGTGCTCGTCATCACCAATTAAAAAGCGAGTTGGATCTGCTGATAAAGTTGTTTTACCGGTACCAGATAGACCAAAGAATAATGCTGTATCGCCAGCTTCACCTACGTTAGCTGAGCAGTGCATTGGTAGCACGCCTTTCGCTGGTAGTAGAAAGTTTTGCACTGAGAACATTGATTTTTTCATTTCACCGGCATAACGCATACCTGCAAGCAATACTTTACGTTGTGCAAAGTTGATAATTACTGTGCCATCACTGTTAGTGCCATCACGTTCTGGGTCACAAACAAATGAAGGTACATTCATTACCTGCCATTGGGGTAAATCAGATGCATTATAAGATTTAGGTTCGATAAACATATTTTTGGCAAAGATATGATGCCATGCAGTTTCCGTTGTAACAACAACAGGTAAATAGTGCTCTGGATCAGCGCCTACTTCAAGGTGAGAGATGAAGTGGTCGTTGCTCTGCACATGTGCTTCAACACGTGCCCATAAAGCGTCAAATTTATCTGCATCGAAAGGGCGATTTACATTACCCCACTGGATTTCATTTTCAGTACTTGGTTCTTGAACAATAAAACGATCTTGTGGTGAACGACCAGTACGACGACCAGTGTTAGCAACAAAAGCTCCATTGGCGGCTAAAGTCCCTTCACCGCGACGGATCGCGTGTTCGACAAGTTCAGCTGCAGTTAGATCGACAAAACGAGTAGCGCTTGAAGTCATGTTTATACCTAAATTGTGTGAGATTGAACGGGATAGCTCTGGGGTTCTTATTTCCCTTTAAGCTGTAATTATAGTAACAGATGGATTAGGGATATTCGAGCCTATGAAAGGCCTAAAAACACATATATTTGGCAAAAAACATGAATAATTTCAATGATACCGGTGTCATAAAAATCATTAAATTCATGACACCGGTATCATCTCTACGCACAAAAAAGCCGCAAAAAATGCGGCTTGAATTCTGTTGGTTTTTTGAACGATGTTGTTAGTTGAAAATACTCTTCACATCTTGTTCATTAAAAATGTAATCTTTTAAGCAATAATGGCAGCTAATTTTTACCTCACCATTTTCAATAACGTCATCTAATAAAGCTTGTTGACCTATATTAACGAGCGCAGTGATGGTTTTTTCTCTACTACAACCACATTTAAACTGGATTGCTTGCGGCTCGTAAACACGCGGATTGTCTTCATGATAAAGTCGAGTAAGGACAGTAGCAGCATCAAGCTCTAACAACTCTTCAGCTTTAATCGTATTGCTGAGTGCTTCAAGGTGAGTAAAGTCAGTAATCGACTTTTCTTTATTTACAGGTAACACCTGTAGTAGTAAACCAGCAGCTTTCGCGTGACCTTGTGTTGTGTCAGTTGCAAACCAAAGACGTGTTTGTAGTTGCTCTGATTGTGCAAAGTAGGCTTCAAGACATGCTGCTAAGGTGTCATGCTCAAGCGGAACTATACCTTGATAACGCTCACCTTTAGTTGGTGTGATTGTCAGTACCATCACACCGTTACCGATTAGTTCCTGGATGGTTGAGCCTGTTACTTCACCTTGCAGGCGGGCAATACCACGCATATTTTGTTGATGATCACCGTTGATAACCGCATATTTTACGGGGCCATCACCTTGCAGTTGTACTGCTATATCACCTTCAAACTTTAATGTAGCTGTAAGTAGGCAGGTTGCGACCAGTAACTCACCCAATAAAGCTTGCACTTGCACGGGGTAATTATGATCGGCAATCATTTCATTATAAGCTTGCTCTATTTGTACGAGTTCGCCGCGGACGTCTAGTTGATCAAATGTATAACGATGAAGTAGATCTTGTTGCATGAGTGGCTTTACCTAACTTGATTTCATTTTTAAAAGTTCGCGTCTTTGCTTTTTATCTGGTTTACGGTCCGGATGAGGAGCAAAAAAGCTATTATTCTTGCGCGCGATGCTATTGGCTTCGCGTTTTTCGATACTTGCATCAGACTCCTGATACAAAGTTTGAGCAATGGGGGCACTTAAACGTTTATCAAGCAATTTAAGTACAGTGATAACTTTTTCGTCAACTCCTTGAGCAAGTTTGATCACGGCATCTAGTTCGACTACCTTACTAGGCTTAGTGCGCTGGCCATTATAATGTACTTTGCCACCTTGCACCATGTCCCGTGCGATGGCGCGGGTTTTATAAAAGCGTGCAGCCCACAACCACTTGTCTAAACGGATACTAATAGTTTCATCTTTTGATGTGGTATTACGGGTGTTACTTTTTGACACGATTATACTCGATTAAAAGCGTGACTCTGTAAGGCAAAACTTAGCATGAAACTTACTGACAAAGAAATAGTCGAAGCTTTTTACATTCAGCGTAAGTGTTAATTTACCTTGTTTACAAAGTTTAATATTAGTGCGCTTGTTGAATGAAAAATGAAAAGGTACTATAGGCCAGCGATGAAGCAGCAAATTAAAATAAGAAACGTCATTTATGGAACAGCGATTACAACAGCTAAAACATCTAGTAAATAAATTACCCCACGCTAAATTGGGTTGGGCAATAACGCTTTTAGCCGTTGTTTATATTGCCTTTTTAGCTGCAAAACTATTTTGGTTAATATGGCCTACCCCGGTTAATTCTAGCCTTTCTCCAAGCTATATTAATAGCGTTACAGGTAAGCCTGAACGGGTTAATACGCAATTAATTTTAGCACAAAACTTGTTTGGTAAAGCCGACGCAGTGCCTAAAAAACCAGCAAGCCAACAAGCTCAAGTCATTAACAATGCGCCAGAAACTCGATTAAGCATTAATTTAACTGGTATTGTTGCAGTCAGTGGCAATGATCAAACAGGCTTGGCAATTATTGAGTCTCAAGGTCAACAATCAACCTATTTGGTGGATGACGTTGTGCAAGGCACTCGCGCTAAACTTGCGCAAGTATTACCTGATCGAGTAATTTTAGATGTTAGTGGCCGTTTTGAAACGTTAATGCTTGATGGCGTAGATTTTACCAAAACAGTGTCAATGCCAGTACTTGCCGAACGTGATAGTGATGAACCTGAACTCGATGACGGTCCGCAAATGGAAAGTGACCGTCAGATTGATGTAACAGCAAATCAAGAAGTAAAAGAAGCACTTATAGATACCCGGGAAGAACTGTTAAAAGACCCCGGTAAACTATTTGACTATATTCGAGTATCTCAGGCTATGAAGGATGGTGAGCTTATTGGCTATCGTTTAAGCCCAGGTAAAGACCCTGCATTATTTACGCAGATGGGGTTACAAAATAACGATTTGGCTGTATCGATTAACGGCTATCAATTAACAGATTTAAAACAGGCCATGTCAGCCATTAATGAGCTGCGTAATAGTACCGATGCGAACATTACAATTGACCGTGATGGCGAGCAGATTGATGTGCAATTTAGCCTGCAATAACTTAGCTTTGGAGTTTTAATATAATGGTTCACGCGCTACACCTCAAAAAAATCAGAAAAGGGTTAGCTAAGTACGCAACACTTTTTTTTGTGGCTAGCTTATCTCTATCGGTGTCTGCCGTTGAGTATGCTGCAAACTTTAAAGGGACCGATATCAACGAGTTTATTAATATCGTTGGTAAAAATCTAAATAAGACCGTCATTATCGACCCGAACGTACGTGGTAAAGTAAACGTACGCAGCTATGAATTGATGGATGAAGCACTTTATTATCAATTCTTCTTGAATGTACTAGAAGTTTACGGTTATTCAGCTGTTGAAATGGATAACGGTATATTAAAAATTGAAAAAAGCTCTGATGCTAAAAAATCAAACGTACCGTTAGTTACTGAAGACGACCAAGCGCGCGGTGATATGATGATCACTCGTGTCGTACGTGTAAAAAATGTTAGCGTACAAGAACTAGGTCCATTAGTGCGTCAGTTTAGCGACCAAAAAGATGGCGGTCATGTTGCCAACTTCAACGCTGCAAACGTCATGATGTTGACCGGTCATGCTGCCTCAGTAAACCGACTTGTTGAAATTATTCGCTCAGTTGACCAAGCCGGTGATAAGCGGGTTGATATTGTAAAGCTAAACTTTGCCACCGCTGATGATGTGGTATCTGTGGTTGATAATATTTACAAAGATAGCGGTAAAGGCAGTATCCCAGAATTTTTGATCCCTAAAGTCGTGGCTGATGGCCGTACTAATAGCGTTATTGTCAGTGGCGAAGGCCAAGCAAGAACGCGTGCTATTGAATTAATTAAACGCCTTGACGGTGAGTTACAAAGCCAAGGCAACACTAAAGTAATTTACCTTAATTACGCCAGCGCTGAAGATTTAGTGAAAGTGTTGCAAGGGGTTAGCAAAACGCTTGGTGAAGAAGGTCAAGGTGGGGCAACTAAAACCCGTAGCCGCAACCAAAACGAAACCAGTATTGAAGCTCACCCAGATTCAAACTCATTGGTCATTACTGCTCAACCTGACACCATGCGTTCATTGGAGTCAGTGATTGAACGGCTTGATATTCGTCGTGCTCAAGTACTCGTTGAAGCAATCATTGTTGAAGTAATGGAAGCTGATGGTATTAACTTTGGTCTGCAATGGATTTCAGAGCAAGGCGGTATGATGCAGTTTAATAACGGCACAACCGTTCCTGTTGGTTCTTTAGCTGTAGCTGCTGAACAAGCCCGTGATAAGACAGTGACGAAAAATGTTGTAGGTACGGACTCTGGTAATGCGACTGAATATGAAGAAACAATTAAAGGTGATCTTGGCCCGTTAGGTGCGTTGTTAGGGGGCATCAATGGATTGGCTATGGGGATTGTTAAAAACGATTGGGGCGCGATCATTCAAGCAGTCTCTACTGATACTAACTCAAATATTCTTGCTACGCCTTCGGTTACCACCATGGATAACGAAGAGGCATCGATGATTGTCGGTCAAGAAGTGCCGATCATTACTGGCTCGCAAACGGGTTCTAATAATTCTAATCCATTCCAAACAGTAGAGCGTCAAGAGGTGGGTGTAAAACTTAAAGTAACGCCACAAATAAATGATGGTTCAGCTGTACAGTTAACCATTGAGCAAGAAGTATCTGGCGTGAGTGGTACTACTTCGGTGGATATATCTATTAATAAACGTGCCATTAAAACCACGGTTATGGCTGATGATGGCGGCATGGTTGTGCTTGGTGGTCTAATTGATGAAGACGTGCAAGAAAGTGTCTCAAAGGTACCAATATTAGGTGATATTCCTATCCTTGGTCACTTATTCCGCTCAACCAGCACCAGCAAGCGTAAACGTAATTTAATCGTGTTTATTCGCCCAACCATTATTCGTGATGGTATTAAAATGAATAAATTAAGCCACAGCAAATATAACTTTATCCGTGGTGAGCAGTATAAACAAAAAGAAGATGGTATTGATTTAATGCCTCTAACCGATGCACCAATCCTACCTGAGTGGAATGATGCATTAGTATTACCGCCAACTTATGAAGAATACTTAAGACAGCAAAATACAGATGAGCGCAATAATGACTGATGCAATCACTGAGATCACCGCAGAGCCCTCACAGCCGCTAAATAATAGCGAGCTGATGACCAGTAACGATTTAGTTGAACTGCCTAATAAGCGGCTACCATTTTCATATGCACGACGTGCAGGCATGTTATTAAGTAAAAATAATGATGACCGGGTGGTTTTCTATCGTGGTGAGCTTAATATTGATGCATTGTTAGAAGTGCGCCGCATTGCTGGGCATGGCTTTACGCTTGAACATTTAGCTGATGACAAGTTTGAGTTGTTATTAGAGGCATCGTATCAACGCGATAGTTCTGAAACCCAGCAAATGATGGAAGACATAGGTAACGAAGTTGATTTATTTTCACTGGCTGAAGATATGCCGCAAACGGAAGATTTGCTTGCCGGAGATGATGATGCACCAATCATTAAATTGATCAATGCGATGCTCAGTGAAGCGATTAAAGAAGGCGCGTCAGATATTCACATCGAAACCTTTGAGCAAGAGCTGGTGATCCGCTTTAGGGTTGATGGCGTGCTTAAAGAAGTGTTAAAGCCGAATCGTAAACTCGCTTCATTGTTAGTTTCGCGTATTAAAGTAATGGCGAAACTCGATATTGCAGAAAAGCGTATCCCGCAGGATGGTCGTATTAGTTTGCGTATCGCAGGACGTGCCGTTGATGTTCGGGTATCAACCATGCCATCAAGTTTTGGTGAGCGGGTTGTACTGCGTTTACTTGATAAAAATAACGCGCGTTTAAATCTTGAAGATTTAGGTATGACGCTGCGCAATCGTGAATTGTTCTCTGATTTGATCAGTAAACCGCACGGAATTATTTTGGTGACCGGTCCAACTGGTTCTGGTAAAAGTACCACGCTTTATGCGGGCATGAGCCAAATTAACTCTCGCGATCGTAATATTTTAACGGTTGAAGATCCAATCGAGTATGAAATCCCAGGTATTGGTCAAACTCAGGTAAATACTAAAGTTGATATGACCTTTGCCCGTGGCTTACGGGCAATCTTACGTCAAGATCCTGATGTAGTAATGGTTGGTGAAATACGTGACCTTGAAACCGCACAAATTGGCGTGCAAGCCTCACTTACTGGTCACTTAGTGATGTCGACATTGCATACCAACACCGCAGCAGGTGCTATCTCTCGTATGGAAGATATGGGGGTTGAACCCTTCTTGCTATCATCTTCTTTGTTAGGGGTGTTATCGCAGCGTCTAGTGCGAACTTTATGTAAGAGCTGTAAAGAAGGTCATGTTGCAGATGAGCGCGAGTGTGAATTGCTCGGCGTACCATTTGTAAATCCGCCGACTATTTACCGAGCCGTTGGCTGTGAAGAGTGTAACTTTAATGGTTACCGTGGTCGAACCGGTATTCATGAATTATTGGTAGTTGATGAAACTGTTCGCGAACTTGTGCACAGTGGTAAAGGTGAGCAAAGTGTTGAAAAGTACATTCGCAAACATACCCCAAGTATTCGCCAAGATGGCTGTAGTCGCGTATTAGCCGGTAAAACCACCCTTGAAGAAGTATTACGTGTAACGCGTGAGGAAGGTTAACAATGGCAGCATTTGAATATCGCGCGCTCGATGCTCGCGGCAAAGAGAAAAAAGGTATTCAAGAAGCGGATACCGCGAAACAAATTCGCCAATCTTTACGTGAACAAGGTCTTACGCCGCTCGAAGTTGTGCCCGCCGCAGAGGGTGATAAACAAGTTAAAGGTGAAAAAAGCTCGCCATTTGGCAGCTTTTTTAAAGCGAAAATATCTACCTCAGATCTCGCTTTGATCACTCGCCAACTCGCTACACTCATTCAATCGGCGTTACCGGTTGAAGGGGCGGTAATGGCGGTGGCTGAGCAGTGTGAAAAGCCGCGTATGAAGCGTATGTTAATGTCGGTGCGTTCAAAAGTTGTTGAAGGTTATACCTTGGCTGATGGCATGTCTGAGTTTCCACATGTATTTGATAATTTATACCGCGCTATGGTGGCGGCGGGTGAAAAATCAGGTCACTTAGATGCTGTATTGAACCGTTTAGCCGATTACACGGAACAACGCCAACACATGCGTAGTCAAATCACACAAGCGATGGTGTATCCGGTGATATTAGTAATATTTGCCATTGGTATCGTTTCAATATTACTAGGTACTGTAGTGCCTAAAATATTGAAGACATTTGAAAAGTCAAAGCAGGTTTTACCTTGGACGACTGAATGGGTAATGGCTGCTAGTAACTATGTACAAAATTATTGGTTCATTACTTTGGTGTTATTCACCGCCATAGTGATTGGTGTTAAACATGCGCTAAAACAGCCTAAGATCCGCTTTTGGTATGATTCGAAAATTTTGATGATGCCGGGCATTGGCAAAGTTGCTCGTAGTATTAATACCGCCAGATTTGCTCGTACACTGAGTATCTTGTCATCAAGTTCAGTGCCGTTACTCGAGGGAATGCGTATTTCTGGTGGCGTATTGATCAACGAGAAAATTAAAAAAGCAGTGGCGGATGCCGCAACCCGCGTTAGTGAAGGGGCAAGTTTAAGAGCGTCCTTACAACAAACAAAATTATTCCCACCGATGATGCTGCATATGATCGCCAGTGGGGAGAAATCAGGTGAGCTCGAGCAAATGCTAGAGCGTGCTGCAAACAATCAAGACCGTGAATTTGAAACCATGGTAAATGTCTCGCTAAAACTCTTAGAGCCTGCGATGATAGCGTCCATGGCGGTTATTGTATTGTTTATCGTAATGGCCATATTACAACCTATTATGGCAATGAATAAAGCGATTGGACTTTAACTATTTTAGGGATTTCGTAATGCATTTTTACCGTGTTACGATAGTTAATTATTAAGAACAACAGAGGTATGTACGTGAATAAACAAGCAGGTTTCTCATTACTCGAAGTTATGGTGGTACTGGTTATCATTGGCATGATCATGTCAATCGTGGCACCCAATATTATGGGCCAGCAAGAAGAAGCGGCACTTGATAAAGCGCATCTTGATATTCAGCAGCTTGAAGATGCTATGAGTCTTTATAAATTAAAGAACAAAGCGTACTTAACCACTGAGCAAGGCCTTGAAGGGTTAGTGACTAAAACTAGCGTAGAGCCAGTACCAAAGCGTTTTCCTGAAGGTGGCTTTATTTCTAAATTACCAGAAGATCCATGGGGAAATCCGTACCAGTTAATCAGCCCAGGTGAAGTTGGTAAATTTGATTTGTTTTCAATGGGACCCGATGGCGAAGTGGGTACTGATGACGACATTGGTAACTGGGATGAAGAAAAATAATAATGCATCTTAGTATAAAGGCGTTTTTACACCCAGCACCGAGCTTAGCATGATGTTAAGTCGGGCTAAGTTGCGCCTTGCAAAGCTAAAGTCACCGATGCGTGGCTTTAGTTTAATTGAAATTTTGGTTGTGCTGGTGGTGATCGCCTTCGCCACTAAAATGGTGGTATATAGTCTTGATGGCGGTGTTGAAGATGAATTGGATAAACAAGCACTGAGACTGCATACCACCATTAATATGGCTTCTGAATTTGCAATCTTAAATCAGGTTGAATTAGGTTTTCAGCTTGATAAAGATACCTTAGAGTTTTTAGTGTTTGATGGTGAAAAATGGATCACCTTCGACCGAGAAAAGCTGTTTGCGCCGATGACTGTTGATGAACGTCTTAAGTTGACACTTAATCTAGAAGATCTCGCATGGGCTCAAGATAATCTACTCGAGCAATCCAATTGGCGCGAGTTAATGAGTGGCGGTGATGATGATAGCTTACTCGAATTGCAAAAAATGAAAATCCCGCAAGTGCTAATTTTATCTTCTGGTGAGGTGAGCGCATTTCAACTTATCTATGAATTAAAAGATGAAAAAGAACCTGTGTATTTCATCGAAGGGGAATTTTCCGCACCGGTTAACTTACGCAGAGAGCCAGAATAATGTATCGCAGGTCTAAAGGTTTTACTTTACTTGAGGTTATGGTGGCGCTGAGTATTTGCGCCATGGCTGGGATTGCCGCCATGCAAGCTACAGCCGAGCATATTAATCATTTATCAAGCCTTGAAGAGCAAACCTATGCCTCTTGGGTGGCTGAGAATGTAATGATTGAACAGCGTACCTTAGGCGATAAGTGGCAAGGCAAAAATGGCGCAAAAGGCACTGAAACAATGGCTGGTATAGAATGGTATTGGCGTCAAGATACCGAAGCGACAGCAGATAAAAGTTTTGTAAAAGTGACTATTAATGTATTTAGCGATGAAAAGTTAGAGCACTCGGTTTATGAGCTCATCAGCTATTTAAATAAAGGTAGCAAATAAGTGAAGCAGCGCGGTTTTACACTATTAGAAGTGATGGTAGCGCTGGGGATTTTAGCATTCGTCGTGTTAGCTACTCACCAAATTCTTGATTCGACCACGAAAGCGAAAGATGCATCAGACGAAAAAATTGCAGAATTGAATGGTTTGCAAACGACCTTTAGGTTAATGGATCAAGATTTCAGCCAAATGACTAAACGTGCCGTGCGCAATGAAGCCGGTGATGTGCAAGAACAATATCTACTTGCTGGGCGTTACACCATTAATAGCCAGTATGATGGTATTGCCTTTGTGCGAGATGGCTGGGTTAACCCAATTAATTTATTACCGCGCTCAGAGCTACAAGCGGTGGGTTATCGTGTTATTGATGACAACCTTGAGCGTATATATAGGGTCTATGTTGATCAACTCGATAATCTTGAGCCGCGAGTGCAAGTTATTCTTAAAGATATCGAAGATCTTAAATTTGAATTTTTAGATGAAAAAAATGAATGGCAAGAGCAGTGGCAGGGCAAGTCATTGCCAAAAGCTGTGGCGGTCACATTGCAACAAATTGATGAAGAACCAATAAGACGCGTTTTTTTAGTACCGGGTAATGGAAAGATGGGAGGTTTAAATGAACCATAAATCCCAACATGGCGCCGCGCTTATAATTGTCTTATTTATTGTTGCCTTGGCATCAATTTTAGCCGTAGAGATGAGTGCTAACTTGCTTGTTCAAGTTCAAAAAAGTACCAACATACAAGGCCATCAGCAAGCCAAGTGGTATGCCTATGCAGCAGAAGAGCTGGCTATTAAAGCGTTATTACAAAGCAAAAAAGATGACCCTGAAAAAACCACTTTAAAACAAATTTGGGCGCAACAAGGCGATATTCCTTATCCGGTCGATAATGGTACCTTGCAAGGCAAGATCACGGACTTACAGGCTTGTTTAAATCTCAATGCATTACGTGTTAAAGCGCCACAAGCGGGTAGTACTGATAAAACCAATCCTGCGCACACCGCGTTATTAGCGCTATTAGAAAATATTGAGGACTTGCCAGCAGAAGAGTCGGAAGAAGCCATGGCTGACAGTGTTTACGACTGGCTCGATGAAGATAGTATTACTTATCGTTCTGGTGCTGAAGAAGATGAGTATTTATCGCGTAAATCACCATATATGACAGCGAATAGTTTTTTTGCATCAAGCTCAGAGCTGCGTTTGGTTAAAGGGTTTAATCCATTAGTGATGGAAAAAATCTTGCCATACGTATGCGTGATCCCAGGTAGCGAATTGTTAGCAATTAATGTCAATACAATCGCTCCTGAACAGGCATTATTATTGAGTGCATTGATTGATGGTTTGAGTGAGTCAGGTGCGCAAAGTGTGCTATCAGTCCGGCCAGAAGAAGGCTTTAATAATATTGAAGAATTTTTTGAACAAGTGAATCAACAAGGGGCTCAAAATGTTAAGTCTGTTGAAAAACTGTTCACCATAAATAGCGAATATTTTAAACTACAAGCGCAGGCTAAATTTGTCGATCTGCGTTTTTCGATGACCACATTACTGCATGCCAAAGATGGCGAAGTAACTATACTGGCGCGAAAATTTGGAGGCGTACAGTGACAGAAATACTGTTGATCCGCACGGGTCAAACTCAACAAGAAAGTATTAATTGGCTGATTTACTCACCATTAGAACAAGAAATAATTGCCAGTGGCGGATTGCCGAACGCTGAGCAACTGAGTGAGTTAGTTGAAAAAGCACAGAATCGTGAAGTTGTGGTATTACTGCCATGTGATCAGGTGCAACTAAAAACCGTAATCCTGCCGACCAAATGGAATCGTAAGCTTGAGCAAGCGCTTCCATATATGCTCGAAGAAGAGATTGCATGTGACGTAGATGACTTATTTATCGCGATTGCTGAGCCTACTATGGTCGGTGACAAGCACGCCATTAAAGTTGCCATGACTGACCGAGAATGGTTTGAAACTTGGTTAGCTGTATTTGCTGAACATGAAATTGCAGTGTTAAAACTGTTACCCGATGCATTATTGCTTCCTACTGCGGAACATGAGGGATTAAGCGTTATTGAGCTTAATAACCAATGGCTATGTAAGCAAGGCTCATGGCGGATAAGTGCTGTAGAGCAAAGCTGGTTGGCTGAGTATTTAACTGCTTTAGATCACCCTGATGTTGCACATTACAGCCCTGCCTCGCAATTTCCAGAAACGGTTAATCTTACGGCGCATACCGATGCTTATGATTTGCCGCTGGCGTTATTTGCTAAACAATTACCTGAGATAAAATTCAATCTTCGCCAAGGCCAATATCAACTGAAAAAGAAAAGCGCATTATGGTGGGCGTATTGGCAAGGTGCCGCCATTGCAGCGAGTGTCGCGTTAGTTGGCTCTGTGGCAGTAAAAAGTCTTGAATTGTATCAGTTAAATAGTGAGCTTGAAGTCGCTAAAACACAAGTGGTTGAGCGCTATCAAACGGCCTTTCCAGGGAAAACAGTTCGTCCGCATTTGATTAAAAACCAAATTCAGGGTGAATTGGCTAAATTAGAGGGTGGCAGCAGTGCCGGATTCCTAGATTTAACGAATGAGCTGGTGGGGGTATTTAGCCAAGTGCAAGAGTTTACTCCTGAGACATTGCGTTATGATCAACGTCGCAATGAACTTAGAGTTCGTGCTCGCGGAAAAGATTTTCAAACCTTTGGCAAAGTTAAAGCAATTCTTGAACAACGCGGATTAACTGTAGACCAAGGCTCATTAAATAATGATGGCGACTTTGTAGTCGGTGAAATAAAACTACGAGGTGCTGCATGAAACAACAACTTTTAAAACATTGGCGTGGCTTAAAAGAGCAAGAGCAACAGTTAGTGATGGTCGCTGGGGTTATTTTTGTTATTTTTATATTAGTTATGGGTATTTTTAGACCACTAAACAACGCGATAACTGAAGCTGAAAAAAACCAAGTTAAACAGCAAGAATTATTAGCGTGGGTTGATAACAGTATTGTTAAACTCAAAGCGGGTAGTGCGCGTGCTGTTACAAGTGACCAAAACTTGAGTCAAATAGTTAATGCTAGCCGCGCTCGCTACGATATAACCATAAGCAAAATGCAGCCTAGCGATAATTCATTAAGATTAACCATCGACTCGGTACAGTTTAATAAGCTCATAGAATGGCTTGATGAACTGGTAAACACTAAAGGCGTATTGATTGAAAATTTAGATCTCAGTCGCGATGATAAACCAGGCTACGTGCGCGTTAGCCGACTGGTATTAGAGAAGTAAAGAATGAAAAAAATAGCGATTCTTATAGTAATATTTTTCTTCGGTTTTATCTTTTTTGCACTATTAAAAACGCCAGCTGCAGTTGCGCTTAATTTAGCAAATCCTTATCTACCTAAAGATCTGCAAATAGGTAAAGCATCGGGTAGCATTTGGCAGGGTAGAATCATGCAGCTGCGCTATCAAGATGAACAGATTAATAATTTAAACTGGGATATTTCTGGTTGGGCATTATTCACCGGACAGCTTACAGGCAGTGTAAAGTTTGGTGATCCGCGACAGACCAGTGAACTGTCAGGACGCGGTGACTTTAGTTATGGTTTACTTGATCAAGTAGTTGCATTAAATGATGCTACATTGCGTTTGAGTGTTGAACGTGCGATGCAGCGTTTGCAGTTGCCATTACCTATTAATGCTAAAGGCAGAGTAATTGTTGAGTTAGATGAATATCTCTCAGGAGCGCCTTATTGTGATGCATTAAAAGGTGAAATCGCCAGTCCAAACATCGATGTGCAAGGATTGTCTGGCTGGTTTAGCGTTGGTCCATTAAGTGGCAAGTTAAGCTGTAAGTCGGGCGATATAGCCGTGTTAGTTGATCCTGAAAACCGCTTAGGCTTAGCGGCTGATGCAACCTTAAAAGCAAACATGGACTTTAAAGTGGCTGGATATATCAAGCCAGAAGCATCACTACCAAAAGAAGTACACGATGCCGCCAAATTTTTAGGCCGTGCAGATAGTGATGGCCGTTATCCATTAAATTTTTAAACAAGGCTGAATTGTTTTATGCAAATTCCTGAATTTACACAGCAACATGGCCAGCAGTTAAGTACGTATTTAGCGAGCCGCAATGGCGCCATGACATTTGTGCAGAGCCAAGGTTACTTATTTGCGGTTATTTGCTCTCCTGAGCCATTAGACGTACACGAGTGGCTTGAGCAGATAGTGCCAGATGCACACGGCCAGCTAGAAGAACAAACATTATTTGCATTTATGGCTTTGTATCATCAGATCAGTGAGCAAGTTTATGAAACAGGTTTTAAGCTCCCTGTAAGTTTACAGGTGAGTGATCAAGACGACAGCTACCTAGATTTGCATGAATGCCAGCAATGGTGTCAGGGTTTTGTTCAGGGAGCACAGGTGTATATTGATAAGCTAATGCAAGCTGATGCACTTACAACAGACTTAACTGATGCATTGCAAACCGCTTACGCCAGTTTAGGCTTTTTTGCTTTAGAGCCCCAGCTTATCACAACAATTGCCCAGCAAAATCAGCTTAGTGAAATACAACTATGCCAGCAACAGTATGAACTAATGGGAGATTTTGCATTAGGATTTGCTGAGTTAATAGAAATTATCGCGGTGCAAAGTGGTTTGTACGCAGATGAAGAAGATGGTTGGAGTTAGCATTATGCTAAATCCAACACAATTTCAGTACAGCCCTTAGGGCATTTAGCAACCCCTTGACCGGGTTGCTGAGTCTTTAAATCTAACGTTAATATGCCTTGGCATACTTCACATTTAACCGTTTGCCCTTTCGCCAGCTTCTTCAGTAGGTTTTTATGTTGGTTAAACGATGCGCTGCTTTTTTTTGTTAAAGCTGAAAAATCCACTATTTACCTCTGCGCTCAGCCAATGATGTTGAGACGATGTCACACACTGTATTTAAACGATCTTCATAAAAATATAAGTTGAGATCTTTACTGCGGCAGTAACGAGTATGGAATAGCTGCAGCTGTTCATCAGTTTGCATGGTTTCTTCTAAATACTCTAACTCGCTTTCTGAAAGTGTTAGTTCTGACTTGATGCGGTTTTTTGCCATGCTCGCAGCGGGTCCACGGTTAATGTTGCTAGCACTACTTAATAGCCCTACACCTTCTCCTAATAACTTTTCTCGAGGTTCTTTTATCATTGGATGATCAATTGTGAATAACGCAAGTATCACTACAACTAGTACAAGGAATTTTTTCATATGTGAGTAAACTTTGATCTGAACGGGTACGAATTAGGCACCAGTGTAATAAAATGCCCCTTTGTAAAGCAAGCAAGTTAGGTGAATAAATTATTATCAATGAATATCAGCTTTTTTGAGGAGAGTTGGTATAATGACAGAGAACAATTAGATTTTTCAGAAATCTCTGAACTTTTACAGCACAGTAGTTCAGTTTGCACTATTTTTAAATGTAAGCTTAGTTGTTAGCTATCTAAATAGCGTTATATGATTGTTTGACTTTCATTCTCCAAGCGGCGTTGAGGAACTTCGATGGACAAGCAAATAAAAGTAAAAAATATTCCTAGTGAGGTCAAGATCGAAAAGCCCGATCTCTATGCTCAACAGGATAGATTTAATCCCCGCAATCGCATTTATGTACGTGCGGTTAAAGGGTTACATCAACTATTAAGACAGCGCATTGGTTTTCTTGGTATGTTGGCGTTCATGGCGCTGCCATGGATAAACTTTAATGACCAACAAGCTGTGTTATTTGACCTCATTGGTCAAAAATATAACATTTTTGGGCTAACTCTATGGCCACAAGATTTTACTATTCTTGCTTTTATTCTGATGCTTGCTGCATTCGCGTTATTCTTAGTGACCACCTTTTACGGTCGGGTATGGTGTGGCTATACGTGCCCGCAAACAGTCTGGACGTTTATTTTTATTTGGTTTGAAGAAAAGTTCGAAGGGACAGCGAATCAACGCAAGAAGCTTGATCAGCGACCAATGGACTTTGATAAATTTTGGCGTAAGACAGCCAAGCATACAGGTTGGATAGCTTTTTCTTTATACACCGCACTTACCTTTGTTGGTTATTTCACACCTATTCGTCAGCTGTTACCGGATTTTGTTACTTTTGATGTAGGTGGCTATGCGCTGGTTAGCATTATCGTATTTACTGTATGTACTTATGGTAATGCTGGATGGATGCGCGAAATTATGTGCTTGCATATCTGCCCGTATTCGCGCTTTCAATCTGCAATGTTTGATAAAGATACCTTCACAGTAAGCTACGATGAAAAACGTGGTGAAAATCGTGGGCCACGTAGTCGTAAACAAGATCGAGAAGAGCTTAGCTTAGGTGACTGTATTGACTGTAATTTGTGCGTACAAGTATGCCCAACAGGGATCGATATTCGCAATGGTCTGCAAGCTGAATGCATTAACTGTGGCGCCTGTATCGATGCCTGCGACGGAGTAATGGATAAGATGAATTATCCGCGCGGGCTTATCTCATATACCACTGAGCGTAACCTAGAAACGCCAGAGAATAAAACCAATCCTCTGCGCGCTAAGATTATTGGTTATATTGTTATATTAGTGGTGCTCAGCGCAGCGCTGGTAACGAATATTGTGATGCGTAAGCCAATGGACTTAGATATTATTCGCGATCGAAATCAACTCTATCGAGTCGATTTTAATGGGCTTGTCGAAAATACCTACACACTTAAAGTGATCAACAAAGCACAATACGAGCAAACCTTTAATATTAAGGTGGTAGGACTGGAGAACTTTAAGTACATAGGTAAGCAAACTTTTACCGTGCAAGCGGGCGAATCGCATAACGTGCCATTATCATTGGTGATGGATCCGTATGATTTGAAAGCGCCTATGACCGAGTTTAATTTTGTATTATCGCCAGTGGACAATCCAAGTTCACAAATTTCGCAGCCGAGTAACTTCTTTAAAGCGCGATAGTTAAGTACACTGATAACAAATAAAAAGCGGGATTTTCCCGCTTTTTTTATAATTGATGAGAATTATGAGTAAATTTAGTTTTGTTGACCTCACCCCGGATTCGATTTTAGATGCGGTCGAAAGTATTGGTATTTACGCAGAGTCTGGCTTATTAGCACTGAATAGTTACGAAAACCGTGTCTATCAATTCAAAGCTGAAGATGGCCTACGTTATGTGGTGAAATTTTATCGCCCCGAGCGCTGGAGTAAGGCACAAATACTCGAAGAGCATAGCTTTGCATTTGAATTGGCTGATGCTGAAGTGCCTGTAGTTGCGCCGATACAGCGTAATGGCGAAAGCTTATTTGAGCATAATGGTTATCTATTTACTTTGTTCCCAAGTGTCGGGGGGCGCATCTTTGAAGTTGATAATCTTGATCAGTTAGATGTGTTAGGACGCTTGATTGGTCGAATGCATCAAGCAGCTAAAGCCAATGTTTTTAGCGAACGTCCGGTCATAGGGTGTGACGAGTATCTAGATACAGCTAAAATTCAGTTACAAAACAGTAATCTGGTGCCTAGCAGTTTAACTACCGCGTTTTATACTATTTTGGATATGGTGATCGCTAAAACGAAATCGCTTTACCAGCAGGTGGATACTATACGTTTACATGGTGATTGCCATGCCGGTAATATTCTGTGGGCCGGTGATGCGTTGATGTTTGTTGATTTGGACGATAGTCGTCAAGGGCCTGCGATTCAAGATTTATGGATGATGCTCAGTGGCGATCGAAACAATCAACTGTTACAGTTAGATACCTTAGTGACTGCCTATGAAGAATTTTGTGATTTTGATCACACTCAACTCAAATTAATTGAACCATTACGGGCAATGCGTATGATTCATTATATGGGGTGGCTAGCTAAACGTTGGGAAGATCCGGCATTTCCGCGGAACTTTTCATGGTTTGCTGATGACAAATACTGGGAGCAACAAATTTTAGCGCTGAAAGAGCAGTATTCTGCACTTCAAGAGCCGCCGCTGAAGTTGCTGCCTAACTAATTATTAAAAATATCTGAAACGAGAGTCCAATGCTTAAAAAACTAAAATTGAGTTTACTACTGTTATGTTTACCTTTTGCTGCGATGGCTGCAGATTTTAAAGCTGGTGAGCACTATGACGTACTAAAAATTGAAAAAAGTAAAACCTCACAAGTAACAGAGTTCTTTTCATTTTATTGCCCGCACTGTTTTAAGTTTGAAGCTGTAGCTAAAGCAATGGAAAAAAGCTTGCCTGCAGGTACTGAGTTTGTAAAAAACCATGTCAACTTTTTAGGTGGTTTAGCGCCAGAAGTGCAAAGTAATTTGAGCTATGCATATATCATCGCTAAACAGCATAACAAAGGTGAGCAAGTTGCAGATCAAATGTTTGACAGCATTCATATAAAACGTGCTCCACTCAATAACATTAAAGACGTCAAAGCATTACTTGCAGTAAATGGTATTGATAGCGATACCTTTGATAAAGATATTGCTAGCATGCCTGTGATTGCGGCGGAAAAAGCCATGCAAGACAAGCAAAATAAGTTTTCACAAATGGGAGCCTTAACCGGTGTACCAACGTTTATCGTTAATGATAAATATAAAATCAATATCAATACCATCAAGAGCCAAGAGCAGCTTGATGAGTTAGTTGCCTTTTTATTACAACAATAAGCTATTAAAACAATAATTTTTGGAGTTTTTACCGATGATCAAATTAGTTAAAGCAGGATTGCTGGCACTTTTATTACCATTAGCCGCGAATGCAGCACCAACAACTTATGAAGAAGGTGTGCATTATGATGTAGTATCTGAGCGCGCTAGTAAAAAGCCAGAGGTAAAAGAGTTTTTCTCATTTTATTGTCCAGCGTGTAATAACTACGAAGCTCTATTAGTTGAGGTTAAACCTAAACTTGATACAAGTATTGAGTTTAAAAAGAGCCACGTCGATTTTGTTGGTGTGCGTGATCCTGAAAATCAACAAATGATTTCACAGGCACTTGCAACAGCTGAAGTACTACCACAAAAAGATGCCATTATTGCTGCTATGTTTAATCATGTTCACGTTAAACGTGCTAAGTTTAATGAATTAGCTGATGTTAAAGATGTATTTGTCGCGCAAGGTGTTGACGGTGATAAGTTTGATAAACTGTATAAAAGTTTTTCAGTACGCACTATGAGTTCAAAAATGAAGCGTGACCAAGATTACTATAAAGATAAGGGGGCACTGCGTGGCGTACCAACATTTATCGTAAATGGTAAATATAAGCTTAACCTAGGTCGTGAATCAGGTATTACTGAGCCTGAAGATATTAGCAAATTGATTAATTACTTAGCTGCTAAATAGAGCGGTTTAGTGTTTATTGTAAAAAAGCTCCGTACGCGGAGCTTTTTTGTTGCAGGTGGTAAGAAATGCATAAAATACTGGTTTCAAGTTGCTTACTTGGTGCTCCCGTGCGCTACGATGGTAGCGGACAACAGTTACTCCATCCTCAGCTTATCGCATGGCAGCAGCAGGAACGTATAGTCGCTTTTTGTCCTGAGATTGCTGGTGGTTTATCCACTCCTAGAGATCCTGCTGAAATCGTCAACGGTAAAGTGATTACCAATACTGGTGATGATGTGACACCGGAATTTCAGCTAGGTGCAAAACAAGCATTACGCCTTTGCCAACAGTACAATATTCGTTTTGCGCTATTAAAGGAATCAAGTCCTTCTTGTGGTCGTAATACAATTTACGATGGCTCGCACAGTGGTATTAAGGTGGTTGGAATGGGATTAACGGCTTCGCTATTAGAAAAGAATGGTATTAAAGTCTTTAGTGAGCAGCAAATGCCAGCGCTAGTAAAAGCACTGGCATAGATACTTTACAATTTACGTTGTAAAAATACCCCTGATTCAATGTGGTGGGTATATGGAAATTGGTCAAAAATCGCAAACCGTTTAACTTCATGAGTGCGAGTTAGGTGCTCTAAATCACGCTCTAGCGTATCAGGGTTACATGAGATATAAATAATACTCTCGTAGTTAGCCACCAAATCACATGTTAGTGTATCCATGCCTGCGCGCGGCGGATCAACTAAAATGGTCTGACAATCATAGCTGCTTAAGTCAATCCCTTCTAAACGTGAGAAGGTTCGTTCGCCTTTCATAGCTTGAGTAAACTCTTCGCTCGACATACGAATGATATCTAAGTTAGTTACGTTATTTTTAGCAATATTATACTGCGCTGAGTGTACTGACGATTTAGAAATTTCGGTTGCTAATACACGATTAAACGAACCAGCTAAGGCAATTGAAAAGTTACCGTTACCACAATAGAGCTCTAGTAAATCATTTTTTAGTGGTTTACATAAGTCTTGTGCCCACTCCAGCATCTTAATGTTTACTTTAGCATTTGGCTGCGTAAAGCTGTTTTCAACTTGTTGGTAAATAAGTTGCTGGCCATTAACTGTTAAACGCTCAGTAACAAAATCATCACCGAGTACTTCTTTTTGTTTGCGAGCACGCCCAATAAAATCAATTTTAAAGCGCTCACTCAATGATTCTTTTAGTGACTTGATAGCTGCTAGCCATTCTTCGTCGAGTGGTTTGTGATAAAGCAGACTCACTAAAATCTCACCGCTTAAACTAGAAAGATAATCTATTTGGAACAATTTACGACGCAAGACTTCACAGCCTTTAAGATTATCGATCATTGCCTGCATTACTTCCCCAATTAGCGGCGCTGCAGGGTCAAACACATCGACTCTGATTTTGTCTTTGGTGGCTTGATCAAACATAATGTGGAATAACTCATCGCCATCGTGCCATACTCTAAATTCAGCGCGTTGACGGTAATGAATTGGCTCAGAGGCAAAGACTTCTAATTGTTCAACACCAAAGCGTTGGAATTGCGCAATGATACGTTGCTCTTTTTCATTTAACTGTGCGTCGTATCCTGTTGTATCGATCTTTATAACCGCCATTACCTACTACCTTATTTCATTATGCTGTTTATCGGCGCTATTGTAGGGGGCAGGGATTATTTGTCTAGGGTCTGTTTATCTTTCTAGGTTAATTTTGCAGCTGTGCGTTTGGTTTTTAGGCAAGGCAGAGCCTATGTAGTGTGGTTATTCCCCATAAATAGGCGATAACGTAGCATAAATGCCAAACGCGCGCTGCCCGAAGGGTTCTGCCTAGGGGCGATTAACTCTTTGTTGCTCAATTTTTACTTAGCCCACTAGGTTACAAATCTCGCGCCGCGATTAAATCGCCCCGAGGTTGAACAAATTTTAATCCTTAAAGGTCAACAGGCCCTAATTTTGAGTAATAGCAAATGCTGTTTTTTTGTACATTTTACTTTAGTTATTTATTTTTGGGCCGATACTTAAGTAAGCAAAAATAGGAGTCGGATCATGAAAATTGGCAACTTTGGCTTTGTTCCAAACAACAACGTCAATAAATACAGTAACAAAGCTGCATTACAGCAACCTACAATACAGTCGCCTCAAGATAGTTACCAGCAACGTGGTAAAGAATTAGCAGCAAAAGTGTTAGGTGACAAAATGGCTGAGGCTTTAGGCTTACCTGTCGCGGAAGAGAAAAAAGACAAGCCACTATTTGATTTTGAAGAAATCGTCAAAAACGTTTTGGACTTTGTAACTGGTGCCGTTAAGAAAGCGCAAGTCAATGGAGCCGATAATGAAAAACTCAAAGGTATGCTTAGTGATGCACGCAAAGGTGTGCAAACAGGTATTGATGATGCTTATGGTGAATTAAAAGATACCGGTATTCTAAACGACGAAATTGAGCAGGGCATAGAAAAATCCAAAGAAGGTATTTTTAATGGCCTGGATGAGTTTGAAGAGGATTTATTTAACCCTAAACCGGATTCTGTCAGTGTTACTCAAGCACAGTATTTAAGTTTAAGTAATAATGCTCAGTATAACTTCACCACTGCAGAAGGTGACGAGGTGAGTATTAGTTTTGCTGATGCATTTAAACAGCAATCAGCCAGTAGTTATCAGCGTAATGGTCAAAATGAAGGCTATGCCAGTGCATCATCACAATCGCGGGAGTTATCATTTAGCATGTCAGTAAATGGTGACTTAAACGAAGATGAACAAAAGGCTATTAATGCAATGATGGAAGACTTGCAAAATGTTAGTAAAACATTTTTTGGTGGTGATTTGGAACAAGCCTTTGAACAAGCACAAGAGCTCAACTTAGGCAACGAACAGCTGGTCGCGTTTTCAATGGACTTAAAGCAAACTAAAACGTTTGCAGCAATAAAAGGCTATCAAGAGAATAAACCAACACCAGAGAAAGCTGTGGCTGAAAAAATAGCTCCATTTAATGACGATCTAAAAAATGCCTTTAATGAAGCGGGTGATCTTGGTTTGCAAAATGAACTGTCAGGCATTTTACAATGGTTAAATCAAGACCAAGAGGAAATAGGCAAATTAGTCGACTATACAAAATCAATGTTTGAGCAAATGAATAAATTGCGCTCAGCAGCACTAGAGAGTGAAGCATAAGCTTTATTTTCAGTACACCGCGTGGCAAACTGCTCAGCTTAGTTATTATAAGGAGCGAGTTGTTTGTCACCTCATATCATGGTTTTTGATTCGGGCATTGGTGGTACCACAGTGCTGAAGCATATTCAGCAATACATACCTGATGGCCGTTATAGTTATTTTATGGATAACGCCTACCTACCTTATGGAAAGCTGAGTCAACAAACCATAATTCAGCGCCTCACCGGATTATTAATTTTTATAGAAACACAACAATTACACGTTGATGTGTTAGTTATTGCTTGTAATACCGCATCTACTTCAGCACTGAGCGCACTTCGCGAATTAACCACGATACCGATCGTCGGTGTAGTACCCGCAATTAAGCCCGCCGCTTTATTATCTAAGTCACAGCATATTGCCTTATTGGCCACACCAGCAACAGTACAAAGTAGTTATACACAACAGTTGATAAGCCAGCATGGTCAAGCTGTCACAGTACATTTATATGCAAGTGTTGAACTTGTAACGTTGGCGGAACAAACATATCAAAGTAAAAAGATTATCCAAGACAAACTAGTTGCAGAGCTCGATAGTCTCGCTATTGATAATAGAGTGGATGTAGTCGTGTTAGGTTGTACGCATTTCCCAATTTTAGCAAAAGGTTTGAATGAGTATTTTAACAGCACTGTATTATTACTTGATTCCGGCGTAGCAATAGCCAAACGGGTGTGTGCAATACTCAAAGAGCATAATATAGATTGCAGTGATGAGCTTGATGCTAATTGTACAGGCAAGAAAAAGCCGCTACGTTATTACGCAACGGCTTCTATTTATGTTGATAAGCAACCGGTGGAGCTAGTTACGCTGATTGATCCGACTCAGAACGAAAAGAGTTAGATTCATCATCTTGTTTTTGTTTTGCTTCACGAACTTTCAATGTACGTTGTTGGAACTCGCTATCGTTTAATTTTGCAATAGCATTATCAGCATCTAGCTCTGCCATTTCAACAAAGCCAAAGCCACGACGTTTGCCAGTATTTTTATCCTTTAATAGGCGTACATTAAACACTTTACCTTGTTCTTCAAATAAAGCGCGAACTACACCTTCATTTGCACGATAAGGAAGATTGCCCACATAAAGTGTTTTTGTTTTTACTTCGGCTTCTTCTACATCGCCAGATGACATTGCAGCTATAACTACACCACCAATTAATAAACCAGCACCAAATAACAGTGCAGGACTTAATTGTAGGCTCGAAAGCGCAAAATTAACTATAACGAAACCAATAACAGCAAGGATAACTGAAGAGATAAGAGATTTTTGATCGGGTAATTTCATTTTGATCTACCAATAAACAGGAAATAAACATTAATTTAACATTGTGAACTTGCTATCTTAACGCGATAAATGAACATAGCAATGATATTTATGTGAAATAATTTAATTTACATCAAAAAAGACTCGAAAAAGCATCGATTGAGTGTTCTTTTAAAGCGTTTTGCATGCTTTTTGAGCGAACAGTCAAAAGATTGAAAAAAAGTGTTGATCTGTTTTTGGATCTCCCTATAATGCGACCCCACTGAGACGGGAAACGCCAACGCATAGCGAGGCACGAACAACTCAGAGAGTTAAATAAAACTTCGGTTTTAAATATTCG
>NZ_JACJEE010000043.1:0-29378 GCF_014163915.1 Pseudoalteromonas sp. SR41-8 | reverse complement strand
AAATGCTAAATGCTAAATGCTAAATGCTAAATGCTAAAAATATTAACCTTGTGGGTTTTTCCTGCAAGGTTTTTTTATACCTAAAACTTATCAGTTAATATTTGTGCTACACAGGACTCTGCAAATAAGTAATACTTAACATCATAAATAATTAGGTAATATTCATTTATGTTAGGGTTTTGGTACAGTAAGTCTCCGAAATTTGCAAAGGATCACAAAGATTTTTGGCGAGCACGTTTAATCGCCCATTTTTTACTATTTTCAACAGCTTACTTTTTCATTTTAACAGTACTCAATGTTTTCTATTTCGAGCAATTAGACCTTGCCTTAATTGACTGTTTAGGACTTGTTATCTCATTAACTATTTATTTCTGGTTTTACAAATCTGGCAACGTCAATGTAACCGCATGGGCTGTTACATTAATGGCTAGCAGCTTAGCTATATTATTTATAATTTCGGTAGGCGGAAATCCATTCTCAATATTATGGGCTACGCTTATCCCCCCTTTTGCATTTTTTTTAATAGGCAGAAAACGGGGAAGCATCATCAGCGCAATTGCATTCTCTATTTGTGCATACTTAATTTATACACAGCAACAACAAACAATAACCATAGGGTTAGGATCATTATTTAACACTATCGAAGTCAGTATCGCTCATATTCTAATTTTTAGATTTTACGAAAAAACACGTTCGTTAGCGTATCAAAACTTATCTAACCTTAATGACGAAATTAAAAAGTTAGCAGAAACAGACAAGTTGACTGAGTTATATAACAGACAAAAATTTGATGCAGAGTTATCGGCATTAATAACTAAAAGCGAGCACTCTCAAGCACCTCATTGTTTACTTATGTGTGATATAGACTATTTCAAAAAAATTAATGATACCCACGGGCATTTAGTTGGCGATAAAGTATTAAAAGAGTTTGCCCATCTGTTGCAGCAAAAAATAGGTGAGCAAGCGTTAATCGCCCGTTGGGGTGGTGAAGAGTTTGTAATAATATTACTCAACACTGCTTTGTTGGATGCAGCAAAGCAAGCGAATGAATTAAGGAGTTTAATTAGCTCAAATACAGTTGCCAATATGCCTATCACTATCAGCCTTGGGGTAACCGCTATACAAAAGAGTAATGATAGCGTTTTAAAAGTATTAGAGCGAGCTGATAAGGCACTCTACTTTGCTAAACATCACGGCCGAAATTTAGTTTGCATCAACGATAACAACGCACATGTTACCTGTTATGACACATTTTTAAAATTAGTCGACGATGATATAAACGAATAATCTGTGATTCGAGAACGGAAAAACTACGCATTTGAAAAACAAAAAACCCAGCCTAAGCTGGGTTTTTGATATTCATAGAAAACTAAAATTACTTGATTTTAGCTTCTTTGAAAAGAACATGTTTACGGATTTTTGGATCAAACTTTTTGATTTCCATTTTTTCCGGCATGTTACGCTTGTTCTTGTCGGTAGTGTAGAAAAAACCAGTACCAGCTGTAGAAACTAAACGGATCTTATCACGCATGACTCAGGTCCTTAAACTTTTACGCCGCGAGCACGGATTTCAGTAAGAACCGTGTCGATGCCTTTTTTATCGATAATACGCATACCTTTAGTAGTAGTGCGTAATGTTACAAAACGTTTTTCACTTTCAACCCAAAAACGGTGTGTTTGTAGGTTAGGTAGGAAACGACGTCTAGTCGCGTTTCTCGCGTGTGAACGGTGATTACCAACCGCAGGACGCTTACCTGTAACTTGACATACTTTAGACATGTCTATATATCTCCAATAACTTCGCTCGAGCTTAATTTGTCCCCTAGGCTATGTATTTTGTGCCCCAGGGATAAATCGAAGGGCGCTCTTTATACAGCTTATACAGGCAAAGATCAAGTGATTGATCTAATCCAACCAGCTCATGTGTAAATTTGATAGCGGCTAATTATAAAGATCGAATGCCCTTAGGGAAAGTAAAAACTGCATTTAAATTAAACTAATTTGCAAATAAGCACTAAACCGCTCATTTTTAACACGCTTAGTGATTTGAATACGCTTAAATCAAGCCTCGTTCTGCAAACGAAACACAATTATCTCCCCCAACAACGATGTGATCTAAAATATTTATATCGACTAATTGCAAAGCTTGCTGCAATTTAGCGGTAATTAATTTATCAGCTTGGCTTGGTTCAGCAATACCTGATGGATGATTATGAGCCAAAATAAGTGCCGCAGCGTTATTTTTTAAAGCCGCTTTGACGACTTCTCTTGGGTAAACAGATGCCGCATTAATAGTGCCATAAAAAAGTGTTTCTTCTTTAATTAAGCGATTCTGACTATCTAAATACAACACCATAAACACTTCTTGCTGCAAGCCTCGCAGCTCAATCGTTAAATAGTCATATACTGATTGCGGTGAATTAAACACTGCTTCGCGCTGGCATTGCTCCATCATATAACGACGACTCAATTCCAGTACTGCTTGAAGTTGCACAAATTTTGCTGTGCCCAGTCCTTTTTGTGCACAAAAATCATCGATTGATGCATTAAATAAGTTATGCAGTGTTTGATTTTGTGTCATTAAATGTTGTGCTAACTCAACTACATTCATGCCCGGTAAACCCGTTCGCAAAAATATCGCTAATAACTCGGCATCACTTAACGACTTAGCCCCTTTCGCCAATAACTTTTCGCGTGGTCGCTGGCTACTTGGTAAAGAGGTGAGCTGCATTATTTCGTCCCTGAAAAATGATTTATAATTTAACTGTAATGCAAAAATAAAATTTCGCCTGTAAAACTGCGAATAAATTCCATATTAAAACTTCGTCCCCAAGGCAAAGATTTGCTATCGTTAGCGCATATCGACAAACAGTTTTATCAGAGTATGACAAAGTTAATGACCAATTTAGCGACAGAATTAGTAAATAAAAAAATTGTACTTGGTATCAGCGGTGGTATTGCCGCCTACAAATGCGCCGAACTTGTTAGACGTTTAAAAGATCATGGTTGTGATGTCAAAGTGGTGATGACTGAGTCAGCTAAGCACTTTATTACTCCGCTTACCATGCAGGCCGTAAGTGGTGAAATGGTCTCAGACTCTTTGCTCGATCCATCTGCTGAAGCCGCTATGGGCCATATTGAATTTGCTAAATGGGCTGATTTAATATTAGTCGCTCCTGCCACATCTAATATCATCGCAAAAATGGCAGTCGGCATTGCAGATGATTTACTCACCACTTTATTGCTGGCAACACCCGCAAAAGTAGCAGTGGCGCCTGCAATGAATCAACAAATGTATGCCCACCCAGCAACTCAAGCTAACTTAGCAACTTTAAAACAGCGTGGCATTGCAATTTGGGGCCCAGGTAAGGGTGAACAAGCATGTGGTGATGTAGGTGCAGGGCGAATGCTTGAACCACATCAGTTAGTGGCACTATGCACGCAACCTTCGCAACCGCAACTACTAGCTGGTAAAACAATTACAATCACCGCAGGGCCAACTCGTGAGCCACTTGATCCGGTGCGTTTTATATCTAATCACAGCTCTGGGAAAATGGGCTTTGGGCTTGCACATGCGGCAGTTAGTTTAGGAGCAACGGTTAACCTGATTTCAGGTCCGGTAACAATTGCGCCACCACCAGGTGTTAACCTAATTAACATTGAGACCGCTGAGCAACTACTTGAACAATCGCTTATTTTTGCTCCAAAGTCGGATGCTTTTATTGGTTGCGCCGCGGTTGCCGATTATCGCGCCGCAGCGATTGCCGAGCAAAAAATGAAAAAACAAGGCGATGAACTGACACTCACTTTAGTTAAAAATCCTGATGTAATTGCCGCAGTTGCTAGCCTTACAGAGGGTCGCCCATATACAGTTGGCTTTGCCGCAGAAACTCAAGATGTCGCAAGCTATGCGAAAGGCAAACTCAGCAATAAAAACCTCGATATGATCTGCGCTAACGATGTATCACAAACGGGCCTTGGTTTTAATTCAGATCATAATGCTTTAACACTGTTCTGGCATAATGAACAAAAAGAACTGCCCGTCGATACCAAAAGCGCGTTAGCACTGAGTGTAATGAGTGAGCTTGCTAAACGATTGTAAAAAGGCTGGAAAGAAACTGAATAAAACATTAACATAGCCCTTATCGCTTGCTCAAAAAGTGAGTGATAAGTAGCCGCCAAAAGCTAAGTAAATAATTATAAAGAAAGGAATGTTCATGCCTGCGACAAAAAGAAGTAATCGCAAAGAGCAAATACTACAAGCACTCGCACAAATGTTAGAAACCAGCCCAGGTCAACGTATCACCACAGCAAAATTAGCTGCTGAGGTAGGCGTTTCTGAAGCTGCGCTTTATCGTCATTTCCCGAGTAAAGCACGGATGTTTGAAGGCTTAATAGAGTTTATTGAAGACACTTTGTTGTCGCGCATAAATCTCATTCTTGAAAACGAAAAAGAAACTCAAAGCCGTATCTATAATATTTTATTGCTACTACTGGCATTTGCTGAGAAAAATCCGGGGATCACTCGTATTTTGACCGGCGACGCCTTGCAAGGTGAGCAAGAACGCTTGCGTGAGCGTGTACAAAGCTTGTTTGAAAAGCTTGAAACACAACTAAAACAAGTACTACGCGAGCGCAAACTTCGCGAAGGTAAAACCTTTCAAAGTGATGAGTTAACCATTGCAAACTTTTTACTTGCTTACATTGAAGGCAAGATGAACCAATTTGTCCGCAGTGACTTTAAAGCAAAACCTAGCGCGCAATTTGAAAAACAGTGGTTAGAATTACAAAAAATATGGCTTTAGCTCCTAGCTCCTAGCTCCTAGCTCCTAAAATTATTAACCTTGTCGGTTTTCCTACAAGGTTTTTTTATAAATGTTACTTTCAACCTTTATTTTCGACCGCTTATCGTTTCTACTCGAATTGTTGAACAAACTCGTTATGATGATGCAGATGAAACAAAACGAGAAGTAACAATGAAAGCACAACTTTCCCTACTCAGCGTAGCACTGGTTGCAAGCCTTGGTAGTGCCACGGCATCCGCAAAAGAGCCGCTACAATTTAAAGATGTATTCGATTTCAAAGCAGCTAAAACAACGCAATTATCTGAAAATGGTGAAGTACTGAGCTTTAGTGCAACCCCATATCGTGGCGATGCAACAGGCCAAGTCTATACCTTAAACAATAATAAATTACTTGCAGAAATTGAGCGCGGCACTAAACCTCAGATCAACAAAGCAGCTAACTGGGTAGCATTCACCCAAGTCCCTACTTTGCTTGAAAAAGAAACCACAAAAAAGAAAGACACCTTAAAAAACAATCTAGTACTCGTTAATACAATAACGGGGGAACAACAAGTTTTTGAGAACGTAAAAGATTACCAGCTCTCTGATGATGGTAAGTGGTTAGCATATCGTTTAGATCAAAAAACCGATAATGACGATGATAGTAAAGGCATTGGTGACGATAAGAGCACAGATAAAACTAGTGAAATCAAACCAGATAAAAAAGATAAAGCGTTTGAGCTCATTGTTGTAAATTTAAAAGACAAAACAACTCATACAGTAAATAGCGTATTTAGTTACGCAATCAATACATTTGGCAGCGAGCTTCTTGTCAGCCAAAGCGATCCTGACGGTAACGATAACCAAGTAGCATTAATTACATTAAACCAAACATTTGATACGAGTGTATTAATTGATGAACCAGGCGTGGTGGCAAATAAAATAGCTTGGCATCCAACTAAGAATATTGCCGCATTTACACTGGGTAATTATGTGAATGACGATATGCTCCGTCGCGATCATCAGCTAAAACTGTGGCAAAACGAACAGCTTACAAATATTGCTGCTCCTGAAAAAGATTGGACTATTGGTAAAACAGCAAAATTGAGCTGGTCTGAAGACGGTGAACGCTTGTACTTTGAGAATCATCCTAAGTTAGCGGCAAAAATTAAAGAAAAGAAATACACAGATCAAGCCTCGTTATTTGATTACGATACGATTCGCGACCAAAAAGGCCTCCACGTTTGGCATAATAACGATGCCGAAATTAAACCCCGCGAAGAGCTGCAATGGAACGAGAGCAATAAAAATCGTCATTATCAAGCCGTTTACCATCTTAATGGCAAACAAGTTGCGCAACTAAGTAACACTGACATGCCAGATGTGGCACTCAATACCAACAATCGCACTGCGTTACTTGGTTCTTCAAATTTACCTTATCTTAAACGTATTATGTATGGCGGTTTTTTTGCTGACTACTATGCAGTCAATGTGCAAAATGGTGAGCGTAAAGCAATTATCAGTGATTACCCGTTTAGGCCCAGCCTATCACCCAGTGGACAATTTGCAACTTACTTTGAAAATAGCCAAGTGCAACTCAAAGACTTAGGTAACAATAAAGTCAGTACCTTAACAAAAGCGATTAAAGCAACGTTCGCTGATGATCAGCACGATTACCCTTCAACTCAACCGGGTTATGGTTTTGCCGGTTGGTTAACTGATAGCAGCCAAGTGCTGGTATATAGCAAATACGATATCTGGGCATTTGACGTTAAAACCCTCAAAGCCACACGCCTTACACAAGGCAAAGAAAACAACACGCAATATCGAGTCATCAAACTTGATAAAGACCAAGTTGGCTTTAAAAAAGAAGATACATTGTTGCTAAGTGCTACAAACTTACAGCAAAAGCAAACTGAAATAGCAAAACTCAATCTTGCTGATAACTCGATCAGCAAAGTATTAAGCGGTAAAAAACGTTTTGACGTGGTAAAAAAAGCTAAAAATGCCGATAAATACCTATTCACTGAGCAAACTTATCAGCAGTTCCCTGATTTTTATCAAACTGATTTTAGCTTTAAAAAGCCACAACGCGTTACTAACTTAAACCCACAAGTTAACGACTTTGCGTGGGGGCAAAAACCGGAGCTAATTAGCTATAAAGGCTTCGATGGTGAAGACTTACAAGGCGTATTGATAAAGCCTGCGGGCTATAAAAAGGGCGATAAGGTGCCAGTGGTGGTGTATTTTTACCGTTATATGAGTCAACGCATGTTTGATTTCCCTAAAATGGAATTAAACCACCGCCCTAACTTCCCAATGTTTACTTCGAACGGTTACGCGATTTTCTTACCTGATATTCGCTTTGAAATTGGTCACCCAGGGAAATCATCAACGCAAACCATGATCAACGCCACCCAAAAGCTGATTGATCTAGGTATCGCTGACCCTGATAAAATTGGCTTACAAGGGCATTCATGGGCGGGCTATCAAAGTGCCTTTATGATCACCCAAACTGATATGTTCAAAGCGGTAGTATCGGGTGCGCCCGTATCAAACATGACCAGCGCTTACAGCGGTATTCGCTTAAAATCAGGATTAGCGCGTCAGTTCCAATATGAAACTGGGCAAAGCCGTATTGGTAAAACCTTGTTTGAAGCGCCAGAGCTTTACATCGAAAACTCACCGGTATTCTTCGCTGATAAAGTAAATACACCAATCTTAATTATGTTTGGCGATAAAGATGATGCTGTACCATGGCACGAAGGCGTACAGTATTATTTAGCGCTGCGCCGTGCAGGCAAAGATGCGACGTTTTTGCAGTATGAAGGTGAACCACACCACTTAAAGAAATTCCCTAACCAAGTGGATTTTTCAATTCGGATGATGCAGTACTTTGATCACTACTTAAAAGGCAAGCCTGCCGCTAAGTGGATGACCGAAGGCGAAGCTTTCATTGAAGAATAAGCAGCCATAAACTAAAACGCCCAGCAAATGCTGGGCGTTTTTTATTTACCTAAAATTACCTAGCCCGCTGACGATTACCGCCAACCTTAGGTTTGGTATTGGCTTTTTTAAACTGGCTAAAGCCGGTGTGGCGGCTAAGCGCTGGACGCCCCCCTTTACCTGCTTTAAGCGATTTTTCGTCACGGGTTTCTTCTGGCACTAAGCAGTTTGGACCTTTACCAATCAACTTGGCTTTGCCCATACTACGCAGTGCTTCACGGATCATCGGCCAACCTGCTGGATCGTGATAACGCAATATCGCTTTATGTAAACGACGTTGACGCGCGCCTTTTGGTACCGGTACTTGCTCAGTATTATTTTTAATATTACGCAGCGAGTTCATCCCAGTGTGATAAATAGTGGTGGCATTAGCCATTGGTGACGGATAAAAATTTTGCACTTGATCTAGTTTAAAATCATTCGACTTTAACCACAACGCCATGTTCACCATGTCTTCGTCTTTAGTGCCAGGATGCGCAGAAATAAAATAAGGGATCAGGTACTGCTTTTTCCCTGCTTCTTTTGAGTATTTATCAAAAAGCTCTTTAAACTGATCATATGCGCCCATGCCTGGTTTCATCATCTTAGATAATGGCCCGTCTTCGGTATGCTCAGGCGCAATTTTTAAATAACCACCAACATGATGGGTTACGAGTTCTTTGACGTAACGAGGGTCTTGCACAGCTAAATCGTAGCGAACACCAGAGGCTATTAGGATTTTTTTAATCCCCTTAACTTCACGGGCCTTTTTATACAACTCGATAGTCGGTGTATGGTCGGTATCCATATGCTTACAAATATCAGGATATACACATGATAAACGTCGGCAGGTACTCTCAGCTTTTTTGCTCTTACAACGCAGTTTATACATGTTAGCAGTTGGCCCACCAAGGTCCGAAATAACCCCAGTAAACCCTGGTACTTTGTCACGAATTTGTTCGATTTCTTCAATAATCGATTCTTGTGAACGACTTTGAATGATCCGTCCTTCATGCTCAGTAATTGAACAGAAACTACAGCCACCAAAACAACCTCGCATAATATTAACTGAGGTTTTGATCATGTCGTAAGCGGGGATTTTTGCAGTACCATAACTTGGATGCGGAACTCGCTGATAAGGCAATCCAAACACCGCATCCATTTCATGTGTTTCAAGCGGATACGCAGGTGGGTTAACCCAAATAGAGCGATCGCCATGGCGTTGGAATAACGCTCGAGCACAACCTGGGTTCGTTTCTTGATGTAAAATACGTGATGCATGAGCGTACAGTGGTTTATTAACACTCACTTGCTCAAACGCAGGTAGCTTAACGTAGGTTTTTTCCCAAGGTTTAGGACGCGCTGGCTGAATGGTAATTGGTTTTGCCGCTTCAGCTTGTAAATCAATACCCGCTTTTTTAAATTCGCTTTTGCTACAACCCACATCATCCGCACCATATGGGTTTGGAATTGGGTCAATTTTACCAATTTTATCAATCGCGGTGGAATCACTACCACGCCAGCCCGGTAATGGCTCTTTACGAATAACCGCCGTACCACGGATATCTTGAATGGTATCCATCGTTTCGCCGGCGGCAATACGATGAGCAACTTCTATTAATGGTCGCTCAGCATTACCGTAAATAAGAATATCCGCTTTGGCATCAAATAAAATACTACGGCGAACTTTTTCTTGCCAGTAATCATAATGGGCAATTCGACGTAAGCTGGCTTCGATACCACCTATTACAATTGGCACACCTTTGTAGGCTTCGCGGCATCGTTGTGAGTAAATCATCACCGCACGATCAGGACGCTTGCCACCCACATTACCGGGCGTGTAGGCATCATCATGGCGCATACGCTTTTCAGCCGTATAGCGGTTGATCATCGAGTCCATGTTACCGGCAGTCACACCAAAAAATAAGTTAGGCTTACCAAGTGCCATAAAGGCATCTTTCGAATCCCATTCTGGCTGAGCGATAATACCGACCCTAAAACCTTGTGCTTCAAGTACACGACCAATTACCGCCATACCAAAGCTGGGGTGATCTACATAAGCATCACCACTGATAATGATGATATCGCAGCTATCCCAGCCAAGGGCATCCATCTCTTCGCGTGTAGTTGGTAAAAATGGTGCTGTGCCGTAACACTCAGCCCAATATTTAGGGTATGAGAATAACGCTCGCTTGGCTTTAAGTGCGCTCATATAAAGTAACCAATTGCTTTAAAAAAGGTCGCAAAGTATACCCGAATTAATCACCAAGCGATATTAGCTATTTACAATGGCATCAAACATAATATTATTTTTTACTTTCAATATATTGAATAAGCTCAACTTCAGGCATCGGTTTAGCGTACATAAAACCTTGCACTTCATCACAACCCAATTGCTTAAGAAAATCAGCTTGTGCTTGTGTTTCAACACCTTCTGCAATCGTTTTTAATCCGAGCTGCGCGCCAAGAGCTATAACCAGCTTGGCAATTGCGCCGCTGTCTTTTTCGGGTAAGTCTTTGACAAATGCACGATCTATTTTCAACCTATCCAACGGTAACTTTTGCAAATAACTCAGTGATGAAAAACCAGTACCAAAATCATCTATCGCCACTTCAATACCAAACTCTTTTAGATCTTGCAGTGTTTCAATCACCATCGAGAGATCATCCATCACCACACTTTCGGTAACTTCTAATTCAATATTTTTTGGGTTTACCTGATATTTTCGCAAAGTATCTTTGACTTGTTGTGCGTAGCCTTTAACCTTAAATTGCGGTACCGACACATTGACCGCAATACAAATTTCAACACCTTGAGCCTCAAGACGTTTTTGCTGCTGACAAGCCTGCTCCAATACCCATTGACCAATCTCAACAATTAGCCCTGCATCTTCAGCAAGTGGCACAAAAACCGCGGGGGAAATATAGTTACCTTGTCCCGACGGCCAACGTAGTAATGCTTCGCAGCCTTTTAATGACAAATCACTAAACGCCAATTGCGGTTGATACCAGACTTCCAATTTATTATTTTCAAAGTCTTGGCGAAGCTGGCGAATAATCCCTAATCGCCAAGCCATTTGCTCTTCCATATCGGGAGTGTAACAAACAGCATTCCCCTGATTACCTTTTTTAGCGTGATTGAGTGCGATATACGCAAGCTTAAGTGTTTCAATACCTGTGGTTTGAAAGTCCTGTTGCTCGCACAAACCAATTTTAAAATTAACCGGTAACAAATGCTCTGCTGCTGCAAACGGCAAACTTAAATTTTCACTTAATTCGTTTAAATCAAATCCATCGCGCTTAATTAAAAAACCAAATACATCTGCACCAATCCGTGACAGCAACTTAGCACTTGGGTATTCTTGCTTGAGCCGTTCAACGATTGAAGTAAGCAAGTGATTACCCACCTCTTGACCCAGGCCATTATTGATATCTGAAAAGTGTGCAACATCTATTAGAATAAATATATACTCGTTACTATTTAACCGATGATACTTTTCAATTTGTTCAATAAAATCAGTTCTATTGGCAAGACCTGTTAACACATCTTTGTAGGCTGCATCTCTGAGTTTATTAAAAAGTCTGACGTTATCTAAGCCTACACTGACGTTTGTTAAGAAAATTTCAGCAAATTGCAATTGTGTTAAGCTTGGTTGGCTAACGTACTCTAAGTAAATAGCAGCCTGACGATTTTTACTTTTCAATAAAAACGTAGTGTCGTGCTCAGTGTGCTGATGTTCGCCAAACTCAAAACAATTTTGCACTTGCAAAATAATCCGCCCATCATCAAGTTGTTCTACACCTTGGCCAATAAAAGCACTAAACTCAGCACAACCACCCAACACTTGAACCTGATAGCTATCATCCAGACTGCCACACACAACCCCCCTTGGCGCACAATCTAAAATTACCGAGAGCTGCTTAATCACCGCCATAGTAAATGCTTTAATGTCGGTAAAACCTAAAATAGCCTTTGAGGCTAACAGAATATTATTTAACGCTTTGCTTTGATATTCAAGTTGGCAAACTTGTTCGTATGAGCGAATAGCTGTAACTAACGAGGTAACTAGCTTACTGCGGGTAAGTTCGGTTTTAGTTTTATAATCATTGATATCATATTCTCGGATCACTCGCTCTTCAGGCGCATATCCGGGCTGACCCGTTCGTAAGATAATTCGTACGTTATGGTTTTTCAGCGTATCGCGTACCTCTTTAACTACTTTTAAGCCTGCATCATCGGATTCCATGACTACATCTAACAGTAATACCGACACATTATTAGTATTAGCTAACACTTCAACTGCTTCAGCGCCAGAATAAGCATGATGAAAACGCAGTGTTCTTCCCCAAAACTCAACGCCTGAGAGCGCTAGTTCTGTTACAGTGTGAATTTCAGGATCATCATCAACAATCAGAACATCCCAGTAATCTTTGGGCGCAACTTCTTCATGAGGCTCGTCTTCATGGTTGAAAAACAAAAAATCATTGTGTTCTGACGTCATTCCAAATCCTTTAAATTCAAATATTGCGCGCCATCATTTAATATTAAGACAATTCATTATTGACTAATAAGTTATCACTATTTAACTTATGATACAGTATTAATGTCGATGATTAATGAATATTGGTTTACAGATTATAGTCGATATTCAGCACCTTGCTGTGCGATAGTAGAATTTATAATTTAAGGAACAGCCATTAATATTTTACCCAGAATTACTAAATTTATTTTTCTGATTACTTTGATTTTACTGGTAATTGGACTGCTATTACCACAACAATACCAAGTCCAAAAGAGCATTAAAATTCATGCTCCGCAAACAGATATCACCCCGTTGCTTAGTGATTTTACCAAGTGGACTAGCTGGTCACCTTGGCAAAAAGTAGATCCAAGTATTGTTTTCACTATTGGAGAGCCTAGTTCTGGCGTGGGTGCTCATCAGTTTTGGCAAAGTAGCTGGGGAGTAGGTGAAATGACGATTACCAATATAAGCAGCACTAAAATCAATTTTAATATTCTCTTTAATGAAGAACATATTATTAAAGGTGTGATCTCTTTTTCACCTCTAGCTAATGGAAATCAAGTAACATGCTCACTAGATGGCGAAGTTACTACTTCGATTCTAGGTGGCTATTTGGCGCTATTTAGCCAATATATTTTGGCAAATACGGTGAAACTTGGACTTAATAATTTAAAAACTACTGCGCAGCTGCAAACAGCAACACACAGCGAGAAGATCGATGACGATTCAAACAGCCCAAGCAAAAATTAACCTTGCTCATATAATTGAAATTAAACTAGGTTACTCGATGAGTAAAACCAGTTCGACTCGCCTTACCAGTGCCAGTGATGATAGTTATGGTCCACAAGGGCAAAGTAAACTGCCCTATCAAGTCAATAGTGATAACTCAACGCTCAATAGAGCCCAACATCGCCAACAATTACTACTTATCAAACAACAACAAAATATTGAAGCGATTATGGCTATGGCTATGGATTTTTGCCCCGACGTAACTAGTAAAGGGCAACCTGACAGTGATTGGGTCGAACGCTTTATTGCACTATGTGAAGATACTTCAAACGAATCAATGCAAAAACTGTGGGCAAAAATTTTAGCGGGAGAAACTGTATCACCGGGAACATTTTCAATTAAAAGCTTACAAACACTTAAGCAGATGACCCAGCGCGAAGCGGATGCACTACAAAAATGTACCGCAATTTGTGGCTATAATGAAAAAGATAATAGCCATTTAATTTTATTAGGCTTTTATAAAAAACCTTCGCTATTTGATTTGCTACGCAAAGGCAATAAAGTATCGTTTAACTTAGGTAAAGCTGGGATCAGTTTTCCTGATGTATTAACTTTGATGGATATTGGCCTAATCTACCGTAAAGAAATTGAATCTGCAGCGCTTAAGGCTGGCCAAGAAATGAATCTGACATTTTTAACCCAACGGGTCGTACTCAAACCAAAAAATAACGATTTAGTGCTCAGTTACTATAAATTTACGCAAACGGGTGATGAACTTAGAAAATTGATTAACACGCCAGTTAATAAGGCTTATAAGCAATTGTTAAGCAGTGCACTTGAGGAAGAGTTTGAAGTAGCGTGGCACGCAATTAAATAACGGTACCACGCCAAAGCAAACAAATTAGAAGTGAATTTGTATGCCTGCAAATGGACCTGATGCATCAATATTAGTATATAGATTATCAATATCATCAAGCTCTAGCGTCATTTGACGGTAACCCGCTTTGATATCTAAATCTACCGCTAAGTTGTCAAGTAAAGCCCATGCAATACCCGCTTGGTAGTCTTGTACTTTACTATCATCGATAGCAAGTAAGCTACCTTCAAAGAAAACACTTAAACCCGTTAACGGTAAGCCTACTTCAGCACGACCATAAACTAATGGCACAAAACCTGAAAAATCCACAGTTTCTGTTGTTGCTTTACCATTTGCTGTACCAGTAACAACAATATCGCCATCAAACTGCTTAGCATTTACACCTAAATCGATAGATAATAAGTCATTATCAAATATCTCATAGTATAAAATATAATCAACGTGTGATAAGTCGCTGATCGTAGTTGCTGTGGTATTGGTTGTAAATGAAGTACCACCAAACTCAAACGTCTCATTAAGCAAGGTTGAGCCATTTAACTCAAGCTCGGTATACTTTAACTTTATATTTGGCACTAATGGAATTGGATGCTCAAGCGCTGCGTAGTAGCTGATGAAGGTTTCATCTTCAAAATTAAAGTCTTGCATATTACCGCTATCTGAAAAGCTACCTGAATTATCAGATTGCCAGCCATCAACACCAACATATAAACCTAAAAGGGTGTCAGCGTGAGCCGCTGGAGCCAAAAATGCCATCGAAAGGGCAGCGGCTAAACAGTACTTTTTCATGTGTTATCCTTGCGCTAAAAGTTCGCTAAGTTCAATAAGAGCCGCATTGGCTCGTGAAATATAATTTGCCATTACTAATGAATG
Organism: Pseudoalteromonas sp. SR41-8; assembly: GCF_014163915.1. Lineage (NCBI taxonomy): Bacteria > Pseudomonadati > Pseudomonadota > Gammaproteobacteria > Alteromonadales > Pseudoalteromonadaceae > Pseudoalteromonas > Pseudoalteromonas sp. SR41-8. The sequence goes on along the minus strand of NZ_JACJEE010000043.1, from coordinate 14,610 downwards.
ATTAGCAACAAAACCAAAACCATTACCATTTAAAATCACCGGACTCCAAACAGTCTCTTGGGTTGCTTCAAGCTCACGTATAATTTGTTGTAAGCTCACACGTGCATTCTTTTTCTCTAATACATCAGCAAAGTCATATTCTACCGCTTGCAAAAAATGTAATAAAGCCCAAGTTGCACCGCGTGACTCATAAAACACGTCATCTATTTCCCACCAAGAGGTTTTTATCTGATTTTGTAATGGTGCATAAGTCGCTTGATGTGCTTCTTTGTCACCGGCTAAATCAGTATTTAACCGATCTTGACCAACACTGGCACTTAACCGCTGACTTAAACTACCAAGGCGTTTTTCGGCTTCTTTTAACCAGCCTCGTAGGTTATCTGCCCGCGCATAAAACTGACTGTCACGGCTGTTTTGGTCAGCGATTTGAGTACGATACACAATTAATAAATCAATGCCTTTTTGGTATTCACTCTCGGCACTTGGCCACGCCCATGCTTCTGAACTAATATTAAATTGGGGCTGGGCTTTTTTTAGAGCTTCATGTTCGGTCGATTGCGACTGAGAACGGCTAAAGTCTTTACGCATTGATAGCGCCAAATCGCGCGTCATTTCTAATGCGCCATATTCCCAAGCAGGCATATTATCCATAAGAATACTCGGAGGTATTACATCATTTGATAAATAGCCACCAGGTTTATTCAATAATGTGCTGGCAACATTAATCAAAGCCGTAGTTGTTGTGTAACCTGTTACTAGTTTTTCGCCACGCTGCTGCGCATCCTGTTTAGCTTGCGTGATCACATTTACGCGGCTTGGCTCAACACTCCAATACACAGATACGGCATAAAATAAAATAAAAACTAATATTAGCCCTGCTATAATTTTCCCTTTATGTTGTGACATTTAATCTCCTAGTGATGTGTATGGTGCTGTTCAGATTGTGATACTTGCTCAACTTGGCTTTCTAATGAAACCACGGTAGCTTGAGTAAATACACGATCTCCATTGCTAAAATATAGCGTGAGTTTGAGCTCTTGCCCTATTTTTAACGGCTCTTTTGGTTCAAAAACCATTAAATGATAACTGCCTGGTTTAAAATCTAGCTGTTGATGTGCTTTGATCTCTAACGCATCTACTTTTTGCATTTTCATCATACCATTAACATGCTGATGTTCATGTACTTCAACTCGTCCTAAGCTCTCAAGGCTAGCCTTAGTTAATGTCACTGCTGCATCACCATGATTAACAAGCGTTAAATAACCAACACTAGATTGACTGCCAGGTAAAAAAATCCTTACTTGGGCATTGCTAACTACAATATCACTTGCTGTATCATGTTGATGCTCTGCATGGGCAAATAGCACTGGAGAGTATAGGCCTACAGCTAAAAAAGCCGCTGTGAAGATAGTTAGTAATGGCTTAAGAGTCATTTCGATCCTTGTTATAATAATCACTTTAAGTGCTAAATTTAGCATATTTGCGAAAAAATAGTCAGCTAAATTAGCATTTAAGGTAACCTCTGTGTGGCAAGCTATGCGACCTTTTTATTATCCGCGACTAACCAACACAGAAAAACAATCAGCAGTAGCGGCCATGCGATCATCACAGAACCAAACAACAAAGCCAGCATCACGCCGACTCCTATTATTAGACCTGCGCCAATCAAACCAACACTAACCAGCGCAATAATGGCAATAACGACCACCACAGCGACTAATGCACCAAATAATTCAATGCCAACCCAACTCAAGTCAGCAATCCACAAAGGGAGCTGCCATGAGTCAAACTGCATTATCTCAAATGGACTAGAAGCGATAAACAATGCTGCTAGCAGACACAGTGCAATAATTTTCATGGCGCTCTCCTAATAAACCTTGTTGTCTAAAGAACAATGTGCAATTAAATAACCCGCACCTATAAATAGTGGGAACTGAATAAACAGTACAATAGTTGCTAATCGAGTTGCCCAAATCGGAAAGTCAAACCGACGCGCTAAGCCACTACATACTCCCGATATTTTTTTATTTAATGGATCTTTACTCCATTGAGTATTGTTATTAAATGTATTCATTTTTATAACTCCTAAGCCGACTGTTTTACTTTAGCTTTAAGTGCTGCAAGCTCTTTATCCAAGGCTTCGTCTTTAACAAGCGCATCAATTTGCATTGCCGTGTCTGATTGATTAGCTGCAGCCATTTCGTATGCTTCCACTTGTGATTCAATTGACTCAACTCGGCGCTCAATCACATCAAAACGCGACAGTGCATGTGCCACTTTATCGCTATGTAACTGTTGATTAACTCGTACTCGTGCATTTAAAACACTATGCACCTGAGTTAAGCTCTGCCGCTTTGCTTTGGCAGCACTAAGTTTGTCTTGTAAACGCTGTGCATCGTCAGCTAACTTGGCCATTGAATCGGTTAATTTAACGAGCTCAGGTTCAACAGCTGCCATATCAGCGGCTACACGCTGCTTTTCTTTTAATGCGGCTGTGGCTAAATCATCTCGACCTTTACTGACGGCTATTTCGGCTTTTTCTTGCCATTGTGCTATGGATGTTAACTTATCGCTTTGCTGGCGTTTCAATGCTTTTTCTTCACACAAAATCGCTGCAGCGGTAGTACGGCACTCATTCAGAGCTTGTTGCATCTCGATAATAAGTAAATTAAGTAGTTTTGCTGGATCCTCTGCCTTATCAAGCACAGCGACCAAGTTTGATTGAATTAGATCATTAACACGATTCATTAGGCCCATGATTTTCTCCTGTTGATTATGGGTGATTACACCAAGGAGATTCCAAGACTTATGCCATGTCGTTAGAAAAACAACTAAAACAATAAATAACAATAGGATAGAAAGATAACGTCAATTTAAAAGTGACGTTTAGCTGAATTAAAATACGTTAAATTAACTAAAAAAGTGATATTTTGACTAAATTTTAGGATCAAAAAAAGCCACTAAAAAGTGGCTTTCAAGATTAAAATTTCAGCTATTCAGGCACAAAACTTAATGCTTTATCCATCACGGATAAATCGGCTTGCTTACCATGGCCGTTTTCAGATAAATGACGTCTAAATCCTCGCGCCCCTGGTTGGCCTTGGAAAATACCCAACATATGGCGAGCTATATGCCAAAAGTTAGCGCCTTGGCGCATTTCATCTTCAATATAACCATACATTGAACGCACCACGTCATGACGCGATAATGTACACGCAGTATCACCGTAAATTTTCTCGTCCACTTCACTTAATATAAATGGATTACTATACGCTTCACGACCGATCATAACGCCATCAAGATGCGCTAAATGAGCAAGACTATCAGCGATGGTATTAACCCCACCATTTAAGCTTAAATCAAGCTGTGGGTAATCTTTTTTCAGTTGATAAACACGCGGATAATCAAGTGGTGGAACTTCACGGTTTTCTTTCGGACTTAATCCCTTTAGCCATGCTTTACGGGCGTGAATAATAAAGTCATCACAGCCAACCTTATGACTCGCTTCGATCAGCGCACATAAAAACTCATATGAATCCTGCTCATCAATACCAATGCGTGTTTTCACCGTAACAGGAATAGTAACCTCCGCCTTCATTGCTGCAATACAATCAGCAACAAGCTGCGGCTCGCCCATTAAACACGCACCAAAGCGGCCATTTTGCACTCGATCCGAAGGGCAACCAACATTTAGGTTTACTTCATCATAACCACGTTCAGCAGCCAGTTTTGCACACTTTGCCAAAGCTTCAGGATCAGAGCCACCTAATTGCAAAGCAACGGGGTTTTCATGTGTATTAAAGTGTAGATAATCACCACGCCCAAATAAAATTGCACCGGTTGTTACCATTTCGGTGTAAAGCACCGCATGCTTGGTCATTTTACGATGAAAAGTACGGCAATGGCGGTCTGTCCAATCAAGCATGGGTGCCACAGAAAAACGTCTATTCAAAGTAAAATCCTCAGATGATATATAAGTATAAGGGTTATTCCCTCATTGGAAGGCACTATATTTTACACAAATCAAAGCCGAGCTTCAATCGTAAGCAAGTTGTTGTTTGTCGGTAGCAGAGATTGAGTTGTTTAACGCAGCTACAAAAATGTACACTGCGCTTTTGATAACATACTTAAAACGATTTTGTTAGATTATCAAATTGCTGGCCTTGCACTGTAATGGTGGTTTTTTCTAAGCTTATATAATCATTTTTTTGCTTGGGGTTAACCAAACGTGCTGCGACTTCAAATTTAGCAACTTTAGCTTCGCTATTTAGCTCAAGTATTTTTAAAGATGAATGAGTATCATGCTTAGCTGACTGCACATAATATTCACCAGCCCAACTGGCATCAAACACTAAATTAGGCGCATTTTTAGCGGAAGATTCAATAAACACTCCCTCTTTAATTTCGTCTCGTAATAAAGTAACTGTGTAATGATCTCCTCCCGTATGACCGAAATATACGGTAACAGCATGATTGTCATTATGGCTAAAATCATAGTCAGTAACTTGAATAACCTTCATTTCGCTTTGAGGCGGTTCAACGCAGGCCGTTAATCCCAAAACAAGAAAACCGCATAAAATAATCTTTTTTAATAACATTTTTCATTCCTTAAATTTTATTACGTTATACTTAATCTAGATAATTCTAAGCAACAATTCAAAATTTTATATGACAATAGCTATTTAACAGCAATACACAGCCTTTATGTAAATACTTGTAAGCCAAAATAGTGGGCTATCCCGTCGAGTATATTTGTCACGGCAACTGATGAAAGGATCAAACCCATGATCCGGCTGATGATACTCGCACCGCTGTCACCAATTAATTTGTGAACATGGGTTGCCAACAGTAACAGCACAAGTACCACAACAAGAACAGCTAACATCATTGATGAAGTAATTAACTGCTCAACCCACGTGTATTCAGTGTTACGAGTCATCAAAACAGCGCCAAGCATCGCACCTGGACTGGCGATTGATGGAATAGCTAAAGGGAAAATGGCCGTTTCAGTGCTATCACGTACACTTTTAATTTCCATTTCTGGTTTACTTTCACCAAAGATCATAGACAAAGCGAACAGCAATAACACGATACCACCTGCGATTTGAAACGCTGACAAGGGGATATTGATAGCATTTAAAAGCAGCTCCCCAGCGACAACAAAAAACAATAGTACCCCAGCAGACACCAGAACAGCTTTCAACGCGACTTTACGTTTGAATTTGTCACTATCACCGCGTGTTAAGGCTATAAAAACAGGCACAGTACCGATTGGATCAATAACCGCAAAAAAGAAAATAAATACCGCTAATAATTCATTCATTGTTGGCCTTCCTAGAATAAAACTGTCTAATAAAAACGCTGCAACTACAATACAGTATGTTAGTATATCACGGTAGCGTAAGGATAAGAGAAGATGAAAATAGAATCACTCGTTAGTAAAGCCAAACAAGTGTGTGACAATCGCGGTGCGCGATTCACTCCAATTCGTGAAAAAGTATTTCGCCTATTAGCAAGTGCGCAAGGCGGAGTGGGCGCTTATGATTTATTAGAGCAACTAAAACTCACTGAATCAGGAGCAAAACCAGCCACAATTTACCGTGCCTTAGACTTTTTAGCTGAATTAGGTTTTATTCACAAAATTGAAAGTACTAACGCATTTATGTTGTGTCATCATTTTGATCATATCCACCCTGTACAACTGTTGATATGCGATAGTTGTGGTTTTGTCAAAGAGCTACACTCTAGCGTGATTTCGCATGAACTTAATAGTCTTGCTGCTGAGAGTGGTTTCGTCGTATCGGGGCAAACTATTGAAGCCCATGGTAGATGTGGAAATTGTAAAGAATAATTAAGTGCAGAGCTAAAATAACTCACTACACTTTAACGTATAACCGCAGTTAAACTGCTAAATTCGAGGGATAAACAATAATGAATGTAGAGTTCGTCAATCCTTTTTTATCATCTTTATTAAATGTGCTCAGCACAATGGCGCAAACCGAACTAAAACCGGGTAAGCCGAAAATAAAAAAAGATGAAGTTGCCTGTGGCGACGTTTCGGGATTAATTGGCATGGTAGGACCGCAAACTAAAGGTTCATTTTCGATCACTTTTGATGAGAGCCTTGCCCTGACTATTATGGAAAGAATGCTAGGTGAACGCCCTGATTCGATCAATGAAGAAGTAACCGATATGGTTGGTGAAATTACCAATATGGTCACTGGTGGGGCAAAAAATTTACTTGGTGAAAAAGGCTATGACTTTAATATGGCTACACCAATCGTTGTGTCTGGTAAAGGTCATACCATAACTCATAAAAGTGAAGGGGCAAAAATATTGATCCCATTTACCTCTGATGCCGGTAATGCCAATATTGAAGTTAGTTTCGATAAAATATGAGCTGGTTGCAAAAACAACTACTTTTAAAGCCTCGCTCTCGAGGCTTTCATATTATTGATAGCGAAATACTCAGCCAACTCCCTGAGATTTCCGATTACCAAATTGGCTTATTACACCTTTTTATACAGCATACCTCAGCCAGCTTAACGATTAATGAAAATGCTGATCCGACAGTACGTATGGATATGGAAAGTCACTTCAATAAATTTGTTCCCGAGCGCCAACCTTATTATCGTCATGATTACGAAGGTGATGATGATATGCCTGCGCATATAAAAACGAGTACCTTAGGCTGCGAGCTAACGATTCCAATTAGCCAAGGACGTTTACAGCTTGGTACATGGCAAGGGATCTATTTAGGCGAACATCGTGATCATGGCGGCGCAAGACGTATTATTGCAACGCTGCAAGGGCAAGTTTAAATAAAACTATTTAAATTGAAGTACTAAATAAATTGGATATGTGCTTTAAGCAATAACTGCTTGTCAATCAAACTTGGGTGGGTATTCATTTTGAAAAGATTGGAGCGGTACACGAGGCTCGAACTCGTGACCTCGACCTTGGCAAGGTCGCGCTCTACCAACTGAGCTAGTACCGCATAATATTTTCACTTTAAACTTACTCTAATTTCTTTGGTTAGAAATTGGAGCGGCACACGAGGCTCGAACTCGTGACCTCGACCTTGGCAAGGTCGCGCTCTACCAACTGAGCTAGTGCCGCATTTTAAAATAGTCAGTAATTTGTCCGTTGGTGCGCGACAAGTCGCGGTAAAACGTTCTGGCAACTGAGCTAGTGCCGCATTATAATTTTTAGGTTATAGGTTCTAAAAAAGTTTATAGCTTTTAATTTGAAACTTGCTGCAATTTCTTTGGTGAGAAATTGGAGCGGCACACGAGGCTCGAACTCGTGACCTCGACCTTGGCAAGGTCGCGCTCTACCAACTGAGCTAGTGCCGCATTCAAAATAGTCAGTAATTTTTCCGTTGGTCCGCGACAGGTCGCGGTGAACGTTCCGGCAACTGAACTAGTGCCGCATTCAAATTGCTCAAGCACACTAACCCCGCGGGGGTTATCGTCTTAAGCGGGGCAGGATTCTACAATAATCCGATGTGTTTGCAAGTGTTTTTTACAAATTAAAGAATTTTTCTTGGTAGACTTTTAATTCCATGATGGAATCTTTGATATCATCAAGAGCAAGGTGTGAACCTTTTTTGTGCACTTGTGCTAAAACTTCTGGTTTCCAGCGTCTTGCTAGTTCTTTGATAGTGCTTACGTCTAAATTACGATAGTGGAAGTAATCTTCCAGTTCACGCATATATTTATTCATAAAGCGTCTATCTTGGCCTATTGAATTACCACACATAGGCGAAGCGCCTGCAGGAACCCACTGCTTTAAAAATGCCAAAGTTTGTTCAACAGCATCTTGCTCTGTGAATGTGCTCGCTTTACAGCGTGCAGTTAACCCTGACTGACCATGTTGCTTAGTACACCATTCATCCATACCATCAAGCAATTCATCACTTTGATGAATAGCAATAGTTGGCCCTTCAGCCAAGATGTTTAACGCACTGTCGGTGACAACCGTGGCGATTTCGAGTATTTTGTCTGTACTTGGTTCAAGACCTGTCATTTCGAGGTCGAGCCAAATCAGATTTGATTTATGAAAAGACATAATTACCTTGCGGTGCTTTCCTTTAGATCTAACGCATTTAGATATATCATATTAGTATCATCAGTCGACCTAAAGCTTTTTTTTCAAAAAGCACGACATTTAACTAAGTTATGGGCCAAAAGTGGCAAAACAGAAGAAATTAAGTAAAGGTCAATCCCGTAGGATTAAGGCCAATCACCAAAAACGCTTGTCTAATGCAGATTCTGCGCCAACCACTAACAAGGTTGAGCAATGGCAAACTGACAATTTAGGTGCGCCTGAAAATGCCGTGGTGATCAGTCGGTTTGGTCAACATGCCGATATTGAAACTGATAACGGAGATGTTTTGCGCTGCAATATTCGCCGTACCGTTAAAGGTATTGTTTGCGGAGACGAAGTGCAATTTCGCCGCGCAAAAGTCAGCGAAGGTGATTTAGCTGGCGTTATAGAAGCGATGCATGAACGGCGCTCGCAACTTACTCGCCCTGATTTTTACGACGGTGTAAAAGTCATAGCCGCCAACATTGACCAGATTTTGATGGTCTCTGCGGTACTACCAGAGTTTACCCCCAGTATTATCGACCGCTATTTAATTGCCTGCGAAGATATGGGCATTGAGCCTATTTTAGTGCTCAATAAAATAGATTTAATTGATGAGCCTGGGCTTGCTAACATCAACAAAATTTTGGATATTTATAGGTCACTTGATTATCAAGTATTACTAGTAAGTAATAAAACCGGTTACGGTATTGATGCACTCAAAGAAACCTTAATTGATAAAAATAGTATTTTTGTTGGTCAAAGTGGTGTGGGGAAATCAACTTTAGTTAACACTGTTTTACCTGATGCCGAAATACTGACCAAAGAGGTCTCTGAAAATAGTGGCCTTGGCCAACACACAACAACTGTGTCACGACTTCATCACTTACCTTCAGGCGGTAACTTAATTGATTCCCCTGGTATTCGTGAATTTGGCTTGTGGCACTTAGATGTAGAGCGTGTTACTTGGTGCTTTAAAGAGTTTCGCAAGTTTATTGGCGGTTGCCGCTTTAGAGACTGTAAACATTTAAATGATCCAGGCTGTATAATTCGCCAAGCAATCGATGATGGTGATATTTCACAGCTACGTTTTGATAGCTACCATAGAATTTTAGAAACAATGGCCGATGGCCGAGCGGGTGCTCGTGCTCCACGCGTATAATTTTTTAGGAAAAAACTTGTGAGTTTAGACAAATTCAAAATCGCAATGCAGTACGCAATGCCAAAACATTTTGTATCCCGTATGGTAGGCAAGTTAGCTGCAGCTAAAGCAGGTGCACTAACAACTACTTTAATTAAATTGTTTATTAAACAATATAAAATTGATATGAATGAAGCGCAATATAGCGACCCAGCTCACTATAAAACGTTTAATGAGTTTTTTACTCGTCCTTTAAAAGAAGGCGTTCGGCCATTAACCACTGAAGATGACATCATTACTCACCCTGTAGATGGTGCCATCAGTCAATTAGGCCCAATTGTTGAAGGCCAGCTTATTCAAGCTAAAAATCACAACTATAGCTTACAAGCTTTACTTGGCGGCTCAGAGCAAGATACAGCGCCATTTTTAGGCGGCGACTTTGCAACGATTTACTTAGCGCCAAAAGATTATCATCGTATTCATATGCCGATTGATGGCACCTTGAGTAAAATGATTTACGTCCCCGGTGATTTATTTTCAGTAAACCCACTTACCGCGCAAAATGTACCTAATCTATTCGCTCGTAACGAACGCGTAGTAGCCATTTTTGAGACTGAAATTGGCCCGCTTGCTATGGTATTAGTGGGTGCAACAATTGTTGCCAGTATCGAAACTATTTGGGCCGGTACAGTTACACCACCAGCAGGTAAAGATGTATTTAGCTGGAACTACAAAACCTCAGGTGAAAATGCAATTACCTTGAAAAAGGGTGAAGAGATGGGTCGCTTTAAATTAGGCTCCACGGTTATTTTAGCCTGGGGTGCTAATAAAGCAGATATCTTTGATGATCAAAAACCAGGCACAGTGACTCGCATGGGCACACCGTTTGCTAAAGTTGATGATTGATGATTAATACCTAATTAATAATTAAGTTATAACTCATTTTAATTAAAAACGCGGACCGACTAATGCAGTCATGCCGCGTTTTTTATTTAAGCTCTTTCCCCTGCACACTCAGTACATTCGGGCGCTTTAGTTAATTTAAACTGCTGCTGCGCTAAACTTAGCCCATCAAAACGAATAAACTGACTGCCTTGATGATGGCCCAGCAAGATATTAACTGCCAACAGTGCTTGCATCGAGCCAATAACACCTAACAACGGACTAAGCACGCCCGCGTTACTGCAATTAAGCGCCTGCTGTTGCGGTTGTGCTCCAAATATACACCCGTAACAAGGGCTCTGTGGCTGGCGAAAATCAAAACACATCAGCTGCCCTTCACTCGCTATTGCCGCCCCCGACACCAGTGGAATACCCAGTGCCAAGCATTGCTGGTTTACTACATAGCGAGTGCTGAAGTTATCGCTGCAATCAAGTACTAAGGTTGCGCCAGTAAAAACTTGCTCAGCATTTTCAGTGGTTAATTTTGCACTTACGGTGTTGATCTTGATTTGATTATTTAAGCTGCTTAATACTTTGCCCGCAGCGCTGACCTTATCTTGCCCTAAATGATTTACTTTATAGAGCACTTGGCGCTGTAAATTTGAAAGCTCAACCTTATCATCATCTAACAAGCTTAATTCGCCAATGCCAGCCGCAGCTAAATACAGTAATGCGGGGCTGCCTAACCCCCCCGCTCCAATTACCACAACGTGAGCGGCTTTGAGCTTTAACTGCCCTTCAAAGCCGACTTCTTTAAGCATTAAATGACGACTGTAACGTAACTGCTCTTTGTCAGATAAAGATCCTTTTATTGCCTCACTCATTGCTATTAATAGCCATTTGTAAATCGGCAATCGCCTGTTGATAGTCACTTGCTTCACTAATAGCCCTAACAACAGCTACACTGCCAACACCGGTTGCAGCAACCTCGCCCGCTCGTGATAAATCAATGCCACCAATAGCTACCATTGGGTAATCACTCATTAACGGCACAAAATGCTTTAACTTTTCAAGCCCTTGAATTTGCCCTGTCATATCTTTGGTCGTGGTTGGGTAAATAGCGCCAAACGCCATATAACTCGGGCGGTAATTATGAGCGCGCAGCATTTCATAAAAACCATGGGTCGAAATCCCCAAACGCATGCCCGACTCTTTAATGGCCACCAGATTAGCCTCAAGTAAATCTTCTTGACCTAAATGCACACCATAGGCGCCATGTTTGATTGCCAGCTGCCAATGATCGTTGATATACACATTGCCATCGTACTTTTTACCAAGTGTGACCGCCGCAGCAATAGCGTGTTCAAGCTCTTCTTCGCTGGCGTTTTTCATTCTAAGTTGTACAGTTTTAACGCCTTGCGCTAAGCACTTTTCTAACCAATCGAGACTATCAACCACCGCATATAAACCAAGCTGTTTGTTTTCACACTCAGTAAAACCTGCCGCCATAGTAAATTCGTTTGGTTGTTCAAAATCCAGCTCATCACCCAGCCAACTGCCCGCTTCAATGACTTGTGGGTAATCATCAAGATTATCGGGAAAGCTCGTTTGTGCCACAGGGCCAATTCCTTCACCATAACGAACCGCAGCTTTTAAGCCTTGATTTATATAGGCTTTGGCTAAAATAAAGGCATCTTTAAGCGGGTAACCTTTCGCTAAACACGCTGCAATCACTGACGCCATACTACAACCGGTACCATGGCTGTGCGGCGTTTGAATTTTTTCGTTACCAAGCCAATATTCATTACTGCCATAAGAGCTGGCATCACTGCAGTAATCAATGCAATATCCGCTTGGATAATCCCAATGGCCACCTTTGATCAGCACCGCTTTTGCGCCCCAGCTTTGCAGCTTAGCCGCAGCCTCGATCACCGCACTGGGACCAATTAAATATATCCCAGTGAGCAACTGCGTTTCATGGGTATTCGGAGTGATCACATCCACCAGCGGCAATAAGCATTCTTTAATTGCGCTAACGGTATCTTCTTCTGTCAGTAAGTCACCACTGCTAGCAATGGCCACCGGATCATATACAACCAAAGGCGCAACCGGCCAAGTGGCTTTATAATGTTTTAGATGCTCACTGATCAATTGAATTTGCTGCACATTGGCAAGCATACCAATTTTAATAACACGGGCTTTCATGTCGCTTTCAAGGGCGAGTAATTGCGACTCAATAACATCGGTTGAAATCGGGTTAAGTGCTTCAACGCCTAGGCTGTTTTGCGCAGTCAATGCGGTGATCGCTGTACAACCATGGACGCCAAAACTTTGCATCGCTTTAATATCCGCCTGAATACCTGCACCACCACCAGAGTCAGAGCCAGCAATTGTCCAAACAACATGATTCATAGTTACGTATTTCCTAATTTTTTGCTTCATTTATTACTGTTGATGCCAAAATGGCATACCCATAGTGGGCGTAGATGGCGCAGCGACGTCTTTTTCTGGCATCGCCTTTGCTCGGTAAGCAAAACGACCCGCATCAACGGCTGCTTTAAATGCATGACTCATGGTAACAGGGCAGCCCGCCCCTGCAATAGCCGAATTCAATAACACCGCATCATAACCTAATTCAAGCGCTTGGCAGGCGTGTGATGGTAAGCCAAGGCCAGCATCAACAATCAATGTGATATCGGGTAGGCGCTCCCGAATAGTTTTTAAGTTATATTTATTTAACAAGCCCTTACCTGTGCCAATAGGCGCTCCCCACGGCATCAGTACTTCACACCCTGCATCAGCTAAACGCTGACATAACACTAAGTCGTCAGTACAATAAGGTAATACTTTAAAGCCTTCGGCTAATAAAATCTGTGTCGCTTCCAGTAATGCAAATGGATCTGGTTGCAGGTTATAATCATCACCAATCAACTCAAGTTTTATCCAATCGGTAGCAAACACTTCGCGGCACATTTGTGCCAGTGTAATTGCTTCATTGACACTGTGACAGCCTGCAGTATTGGGTAGAATTTTTAAGCCCGTATCTTTGATCAATTGCCAAAAGTCATCTCCTGCGGCGGCACTTTGTTGACGTCGTAATGACACAGTAACAATCTGCGCGCCAGAGGCAACAATCGAATCGGCCATAACCGCAGGTGATGGATAAAGTGCTGAGCCAATTAATAACCGACTAGTGATCTGCTCACCATAAATACTGAAACTATCTGATATTACGCTACTCATATTAGCCACCTTGGATCGGTGACAGTAATTCAATGCTATCGCCTTCGTTAAGTAAGGTAGTATCACATTGACTACGCGGTATAAATTGACCATTAAGCGCCACGGCAAAAGGCTCTTTTGCTGCAAACTGCGTCAAACCTTGGGCTATATTGACGTTATCTGCTAACTCAAAATGTTGACCATTAATTGTTATTTTCATACTTACTTTCATAATAAGCCTTATTTTATCCGTGCAATGGCATCGGCCACTAAACTCGGTGCGAGTAAATAACCATGACGATATAAGCCATTAATGCTGATCACATTTTGCTGCTGGGAAATCTGCGGGCGATTATCACTAAATGCAGGACGCAGGCCGGTTTGAATATTCAACACTCGCGCCTCAGCAAAACCACTGTGTACTGTGTACGCTGCTGACAACAGCTCAAGAGTCGAACGCACAGTGGCAGCCCCCTTATCTTGTGATTCAATTTCTGTCGCGCCAATTACGTATTGATGATTTGGCTTCGGAGCAATATAAATAGGATAACGCGGGTGCATTAACCGCACTGGCCGCGTTAAATTAACCTCAGGGGCGTACAAACGCACTACTTCACCACGCACTCCGCGTAGCTTACACGCTGCGCTTTTAGCGCCAAGGCCACGGCAATCAATAATATAATCAAACGATTGCTGTAGATTTAGCGATGTTACATCAACCTGTTGTGCAAACTTAAAGCTCACATTACGCTGCTTTAGAGTGTTAAAACTAGCTTGATAAAAAGCCTGATTATCAATTTGCCCTTCGCAAGGTAAATACACACCTTGGTTAAAACGCCCTGTAAGCTCTGGCTCTAATTCAGCAATATGTGCCCCTGTTAACTGATGTCCTTGATGTTCAGCTAAAGGCTTTAAACGCTGTATAAAACTTTGTAAGTCACCTTTATCTTGCTGGTGTGCAACCACAAGTGTGCCTTGCTGTTGGAAAAACACCGCTTCATCAAGTTGCGCTAAAATTCTCGGCCAACGCTTTATTGAATCCAGCCCCATCAAGGCCAAGTCTTGCTCGCAGAATACAGATTCAGCCAGTGGTGCAAGCATCGCCGCTGCCACTCTTCCTGCACTATCAAGCGCTTGTTCGTCACCCGCTTCATAAACAGTTACCCGATGCTGTAAACTCAACTCAAGCGCCGTTAAACGCCCCGTTAAACCAAACCCCACCACCGCAATATTGTAAGACATGAGAGTTCCTCAGGTTCTAGGTTCTAGGTTCTAGG
>NZ_JACJEE010000042.1:0-30831 GCF_014163915.1 Pseudoalteromonas sp. SR41-8 | reverse complement strand
GGCGAGTTGGCGAGTTGGCGAGTTGGCGAGTTGGCGAGTTGGCGAAGTTAAAGTAATAAGGAAAAGATACAATGGCTATTTTTAAAAATTTATTTCGCTGGCAGCGTGGCAGGCAAGATTCGGGCTATGACAAAATGCTTCTGTGTGGCGCCCATTGGCCAGTAAAGTTTGATACTTATTTAATTAAGTTTCCCGTTGGTAGTGAAATAAAGCCCCATACAGATAAAGTAAAAAAAGGTAAGCATTTTCGTTTAAATCTCATTATCAAACGTGCCCAACTGGGCGGTGAGTTTATGTGCGAAAACACCTTATTTCAAAGCCAGCGTATAAAACTATTTAGGCCCGATATAACTCAGCATGCAGTAACCAAAATAGAAAAAGGTAGTCGTTATATATTAAGTATTGGCTGGGTTAAAAGCGATTAATCTTCACTATTTTCTACCATACTGATCGTCAAAACGTTCAATATCCGTTTCATCTAAAACGCTGCCAGTTTGTACTTCTATAAGAATAAGTGGCTCATTTTGCGTGTTTGCTAAACTGTGAATGTGACCGGCGGCTATATAGCAAGATTGATCGGCAGTAAGCCTGTGTGCTTGGCCATCAATACGCACATCAGCAATGCCAGAGACGACAACCCAATGCTCAGCGCGGTGCTGATGGCGCTGCGTTGAAAGTTTGCCAGCTGGGCTGACAATAATTTTTTTCACTTTAAAGCCGGTGCCTGCAATTAACACTCGGTAACTACCCCACGGTCGATACACGGCTTGATGATGGATCAATTTATCACCGTGCTTAACGGCTAATTGCTTTAATAGTTCCGGAAGCTGCTCTAATTGGCTTTTGCTCGCGACTAAAGTTGCATCATGGGTGTGAATAATCGCTAAATCACTCACCCCAAGAGCTGCGATACTATGACCTTCTTCACCGCTGAGCAAGTTGTTATGGCTATGTAAAACCACGTCATCGGTGCTTAGGCTATTGCCTTGCTCGTCTTTATCGGCACTTTGCCATAGCGCATTAAAACCGCCGACATCATTCCAATTCAGCGCTAAAGGCAGCACCGCCACATTTGGGCTGCGTTCTAAAATAGCATAGTCGATTGAATCACTTGGACAGTTTTTTAAGACTTCATTATTGGCACGGGTAAAACCTAAGTCACCACTGAAATTGGCGGCTGCTGCAATGCAACTGGCGATTTTTGGTGCAAAACGCTCAAGTTCAGCAAGGTATGCGCTAGGAGTGAATAAAAACATTCCACTGTTCCAGCTATATTCGCCACTGGCAAGATATTGCTGTGCTAATAGTAGACTGGGCTTTTCTTTAAATTGATCAACTTCATAGCAGTTTGAAGATGCTATTTTAGTGCCATTTTTAATATAACCGTAACCGCAATGGGCTGAGTCTGGCTCAATTGCAAAGGTAATTAACTTGCCCTGTTGCGCCAAGCTTATCGCATCAGGAAGTTGCTCTATTAACAACTCAAAGTTATCAATATGATGATCGGCTGGAATCACTAATAAAGGTTTATCAAGCCCTTGCTGTAATGCATATTGTGCTGCCAATGCGATGGCGGGAGCAGTATTTTTGCCATCAGGCTCTAATAGTAACGCCATGGTTGCAACACCGATTTGCTGGCATTGGCTGCTGACAATAAAGCGATGCTGTTCATTACAAACCAAAATCGGATCAGTAAAACATGAGTCAGAGACTCTATTTAAGGTACTTTGCAATAATGACTCATCTCCCAGTAAAGGTAAAAACTGTTTTGGCATAGCTTGGCGCGATAATGGCCATAACCGCGAACCGATACCACCGGCCAATACAACTGGAATAATGGAGTTTTTCATAGCAAACACACTTAAATTTGAATGCCCGTAGTTTAACAGAGTATAGCGAGTGCATTACAGCAACTAAAAAATCTATTTTTCGTCATCGACTCGCTTTTAATTCAAGCTGTTCTACACTAAATCTTAATTACCTATATTAGGTTTACAGCTTTGCTTTGATAAGGATGTTGTTATGGCTAACCAAACCCGTTCATTCGGAAATTTTGTACGTAATATTGGCTTGACTAAAAAGCTTGTTATTGCCTTTTTGCTCGTTGCATTAATTCCCTTGGCGATAGCCATCAGTCTTGCACTGTATAACTCGGCTACTGCTTTAAATAAACAAACTTATGCTCAATTAGAAGCGGTTAGTGAAATTAAAAAAAGCGCCATTGAAAGGCATTTTGCCGATATACATGCGCAATTATTATTTTTAGCACAAAGCCCTTTACTCCACACCGCAGCAGATGAACTTAGCCGTGCATTTAAAGAGCCCTATACAACATCTCTCGACAGCACCGCAGAGCAACAGCTGGCAGATTACTATCACAACGACTTTAATACTAAATACCGGCTTAAAAACGAAGACAAATTGCCAACTTCTGAGCTGCTTTCCACACTTTCACCCACGGCTAAATATTGGCAATCACAATACCTAGCAGATAACCCATACCCACTTGGCGAGAAAGCAAAATTAGTACAAGCAAGTGCTGATAATAACTACAATTTACTACACAGCAAATACCATAGTTTTTTACTAAATTTTGCGCAAAAATTTGATTTTTATGATGTCTTTATCATCGACAATCGCAGCGCTGAAGTAGTTTACTCTGTTTACAAAGAAGTTGACTTTGCCACTTCTTTACTCGATGGACCTTATGCTAATAGCAACCTAGCATTGGCATTTAAACAAGCAAAAATGATCAATGAAGATGAAATAACCTTTGTCGATTATCAGCAATATTTGCCATCTTATAATGCACCAGCCAGTTTTATCGCCACCCCAATTTATAACCAAGGCGTACATACCAGCACCTTGATTTTTCAACTATCCATTGATGCCCTAAATGTCATTATGACTGAGCGGGCTGGCTTAGGTACAAGTGGCGAGACATATTTAGTCGGACCTGATTTTTTAATGCGTTCTGATTCCTTTCTCGACCCCGAAAACCGCTCAGTTGTAAATTCTTTTCGCTATCCAAGCATAGGTAAAGTAAAAACGCTGGCAACTGAGCTTACTCAGCAAGGTAAAAAAGGTCAGCAAGTAATCACCGATTATAGCGGCTCCTTAGTACTGTCGTCTTATCAACCTATTAACGTATTAGGTATACAGTGGTCATTACTGGCTGAAATAGATAAAAAAGAAGCTTTTGCCACAGTCAGTCATTTAACGACGATTCTCATTAGCACCTTAATCATATCCATCATTGCCATTACTCTGGTCGCTATTTGGTTTGCTCGTTCGCTCACCCGCCCTGTGCAATTACTTGTCGACACAATGCGTCACGTTGAACAAAAAGGTGATTTTTCGGTACGAACGCCAGTGCTTTCGAATGATGAAATAGGTTCATCGGCAAGTGCTTTTAATTGCCTCCTTGATGCGCTGCAAAGCTCTATTTCCCAAACCAATACGGTTATGAATAAAATGGCCGCAGGTGAATTTAACCACCGAATTAGTGCGCCCTGCAAAGGTGAATTAGATTCCTTAAAACAGGCCACAAATAATTGCGCAGACTCGCTAGAGCAAGCAATGAGTGAAATAAATCATATTATAGATGAAATGAGCCAAGGAAATTTTAACAGCCAAATAACAACCCCAATGCAGGGACAGCTGGCCACCTTAAAACAAAATATAAATGGCTCTCTGCAATCGCTAAATAGCACCATTACTGAAATTGTCGGGGTAATGAGCCATATCGAACATGGTGATTTTAAACAACAGGTTACGGTAGCCGCACAAGGCTCTTTGGCACAATTAAAAAACAGTGTGAATAATTCAGTACACAGTTTAGCGGGAGCAGTAAGTGATATCAGTCGCGTAATGAGCGCACTTCACGATGGGGATTTTTCACAACACCTTGAGCAACCTCTACAAGGCCAGTTAGCCACACTTAAAAATGATATCAACGCGAGCGTCGACAATCTCGCGTTAATCATTAAAAATATTAACGATGTTATGGCAGCCGTAAATGCTGGCAACTTTAAACAACAAGTAAATTGCAGTGCCAATGGCCAATTATCAACTTTAAAGCATAATATTAATAACTCAATTATGGGTTTAGACACTGCTGTAAGTGAAATATCAAACGTTATGCTGGCGATCAGTAAAGGTAACTTCGAGCAGACAATCGATAGCGATATGAATGGCCAACTCAATGTACTTAAAGATGATGTAAATAGCTCTATTAGCAATTTGAGTATTGTTATTGCTGAACTCGCGCGCGTTATGGCAGCTATGCGTAGCGGTGATTTTAATCAACAACTAGAGACAAACATGCAAGGCCAATTAGCGCAGCTGCAAAATGATGTGAACAGTTCTTTGACCATCACCGCAGATGCAATCGCAGAGGTAACTAAGGTATTAAGCGGGCTTGCTCAAGGCAATTTAAATCAACAAGTACAGCAGGATTACCAAGGTGTATTTGCTACATTAAAAGCAGATGTAAATCAAACGATTGAAAAACTTACCAGTGTTATTAGCAGCATCCAAGACTCTGCCTTAAGAGTATCACAAAGCGCCGCAGAGATAGCAGAGAGTAACACCGAAATAAGTCAACGCACTGAAGAGCAAGCAGCCAATTTAGAAGAAGCCAGTGCTAGCAGCAGTAACATGCTAGATGAAATAGCAGCCATTGCTAAGCAAGCTAACGAAGCGGTTAAGCTTGCAGAAAACGCTCAAATGAGCGCAACCGAAGGGGGCGAGCTATCCATACAAACGGTTCATGCCATTGTTGAGGTCAATAATTCCAGTAAGGATATTAATGAAATTGTCTCTGTTATTGATGAAATAGCATTTCAAACCAATTTATTAGCTCTCAACGCAGCGGTAGAAGCTGCCAGAGCTGGCGAGCATGGTCGCGGGTTTGCGGTCGTTGCCAATGAGGTTAGAGAATTAGCTGGACGCAGCGCAACCTCGGCGAAACAAATTAAAACTATAATAAGCAACAGCAACCAAAAAATTAGTCACGGTACCGCCCTTGCTAACTCATCAGGTGAGAAACTAAAGCAAATTGTCAGCGCTGTGGCTGATGTTAACCATATGATAGTGTCTATCAATAGCTCTTCGATTACCCAACAACAGGCAATTAAAGAGGTAGATATTGTGGTACAACGCCTAACAACCTTGATCCAAGAAAACTCAGCGATGACTGAAGAAACCATGGCTGCGGCAAAACAAATGGCAGATCAAGCTAACACTATGCGTCACTTGCTCGGGTATTTTTCACTGCAAAAGGCACCGTTATAAGGAAAATAAATTCACTAATAAATAGCAACGATTAATTGGCGATTCAAATTAACAAACTTGATAAACTAGCTGCACTGGATATTTTAATGCAAATTTAGGGATTCATAAGTGTACTTGCGACAACTTCAGTTAACAATGGTTTGTGCCGTAGCGATGCTGATACCACCAGCAGCTGTGGCTACGGCTGCTTACCAATGCACGGTTGATGGCGTGGCTACCTTTAGTCAACTACCTTGTGGTGACGATGCTAAAGAAATAAAAATTCCACCAACTAATGTGACCCAAGCAACTAATACGCAACAAAGCAAAGATATCATGGCGTCTGTAGATAGTTATGTTGCGATGCAAAAAATTGATCGTGAAATTGCAGTTTATCAACGAGAAATAAAGCAACTTCAAGATACTCTTGCAGAACAAAAAACCAAAATAAACTATATGACGCAAGACTCTGCAAATAAAATGGGTGCAAACTCAATTGCTGATGCGATAGCAAAACGCACAGCACAAGCTGAGCAACGCATTGAGCCGAAAATAAAGCAGTATCAGCAACAAATTGATGCGTTAAAAGCGTTTAAAACGCAACTAAGCCAATAAATTTAGCTTAGGGTTTGTTTAACCACTTTTATTAGCTGTGCTATATCACTACTGTTGTTATAAATATGCGGTGAAACTCGCACCCCATATGCTCGCGCATCGACACTTATATTCGCCTGAGACAGCGCGCTTAATACCGCTGGCTGTTGCTCGCCAAAATTTAAAATAGCTGTACCGCTACGTTTTTCTGGCGTTGTTGGTGACACCAAATATGGCCTAAATTCTGCACTTAATTGTTCAAGTAGCGCCAAGTTGTGCGCTCGCACTGTTGCAACACCTAATTTAGCAAAGTAACCAATGCTATGCCCTGCGAGTACAAATGGCGCAATCGATGGAGTGCCGCCCCAAAAACGCAATGCGCTATCATGATAAGCAAAGTGATGAATATCAAACTCAAATGGGTTTTGATGTGAAAACCACCCTACATCTTGTGGTTCGCACACATTTAATTGCGCTTGGCTTACCCATAAATATGCCGCACCGGGACCTGAGCATAACCACTTAACGCTGGAACCAATCATAAAATCAGCATCAACTTGGCTTAAATCTAGAGGCAATACACCAGCTGACTGCGCCACATCAACAAGACTCAAACAGCCTGCGTGCTTACACAGTTGCGTAATTTCAGCTACTGGCGCTTGCTGGCCAGTATTTGAATAAGCGTGACTAATAAATACTAAATCAATATCTGTTTGAATATATTGTTGCCATTGCACGCTATCAGTTAAATCTACGTGTTCAGGAATAAACTTTATTTCAGCGCTACTAGCCAGCGCTTTTTGCATTGCAAACCCCATGCTAGGAAAGTCACTTTGCGCCATCAACACCGTACAATCAGCTTGCCGTAAGCGAGGATGCGACATAACTAACTTTGTTAAAGCGCTCGATAAATTTACTTGTGGACAAAATTGCCTGCTCGGTGAATTAAACAATGTACTGAGCGCCTGAGTAAAGCGTTCAATGGCTGGCAGCCACTGCTGCCATGGCTCTTTATTACTCGCTTGCCAAGGAGCAAAAAAATGCTGGTTAAAATCATCTTGGCTGCTTTTCAGTGCACGGCCAACAGAGTGATTTAGCAAGTAACAGCCTGCGGCAAGATTAAAGTCATCTTTGTACATATTAATTACTCACCCATTGCTTTAATTGTGCTAAATCATCATAACGAGTTCTTATATCATCACGCTTTGCTGCTGCTCGACGATCTCTTAATTGTTCAAGAGAATCCAATAACACATGCAATGGCGGACCGCTGGCAGTTACTTTATTCATATGTTGCTGTTGCATGTGTTGAGCTGGCTGAGCTATAAACTTACTAACCAGTTGATTATGATGACCTATTGCAGTATCGCCATGCAGCTTACATACTTGTATAAACAACTTGGCATTGGTTTTAAACCACGAGCTATGGCGGGTATCTCCTGCCGCTAAAAAGTCATCCATTATACTTGGCATACGCATAGACTCTCGCAGAATTTGCTGATCTTCAGGCATCATATATAAAAATTTATCCACCAGCATTTGTGAGTAACTCGGTTCGTTGGCAAAGCATAAACCTAACAGCATATCTATAACGTTAATTCCGGCAAAATCTCCCGCATTGGCTCCACGGTAAACCTCTTTGCCAACCCGATACGGCTTATAGTAAGGACGTACACAGAAAAAGAATCGCTCGGTGTCTAACTGATTATATAAAGCCGTATTCGATTCAATCACATCGACCAACGCCTGCTTGGCAACTTTAAGTAAATCACCGCATAGCAGATGCGAAATACCTAATGGCTGAATTTTTAATAATGCATCAGCTGCTCGCTTATAGGCTAAAATCCCTTTGGTATTGTAATCAATAAATAATTTTTCATCTGGCAGATCCGTAAAGCGCTTATAAAGGCCATTAATCGCCTTATTATGGGTGGTTAAGTGAGCCGTCGCAAAACGCGGAGTAACCCCAATTGATGCACCAATATGCATGGCTAGTGCCGAGGCCTCGACTAAAGGGGAGGTTGTTTCGCGCGATGGTTCAGTGATCTCATGGCGTCGACAAGCCGCCATAAATAATCCTACATTGCCAAGTAAATCAAACGCACGATCAAATCCTTCATCAGTATTGCCTTCTGCCAGTAACTTACGAATATGCGCATTACCCTCAGCCTCTAACTGATGCTTAAATTGCTCCCCGACAAATTCTACGTTAGCTTTATCTTCTTGTTGCCAATAGATAGCCTCTAGTTGACTATTAATTTCTACAAAGCGGGTTCTGAGCCACTCATCAAATGCCTGGGTATTATTACTCACAGGTATTACTCCATACCAAATTTTATTGCATTTAGGTTAACAGATAACATAGAGCACAAATCAGCAAAACCACTAATAAAAACCCATACAATTAGTGATATTCACTCTATAATCACCATTAAATAAAATTTATTGTCATAGTTATGAGTTTAGATAAAAAAGATCAACAATTACTAACGTTGTTACAAAGCAATGCGCGCACCTCTGTATCAGAACTTGCAACAACTGTAAGTC
Source organism: Pseudoalteromonas sp. SR41-8 (assembly GCF_014163915.1). Lineage (NCBI taxonomy): Bacteria > Pseudomonadati > Pseudomonadota > Gammaproteobacteria > Alteromonadales > Pseudoalteromonadaceae > Pseudoalteromonas > Pseudoalteromonas sp. SR41-8. Next base: position 22,416 of record NZ_JACJEE010000042.1, on the reverse strand, counting down.
TATCGGATACCCCTTGTTTGAGACGTATAAAAAAACTTGAAGCAAGCAAGGTGATCACTGGCTATCACGCAGCCTTAAACCCACGCGCACTCGGGTTAAACGTGCTGGTCTATGCGTTTGTGCGGTTGAGCCAAAATTCCGCCAGTGCGGCAAATATGTTTGAAGAACACGTGGAAAAACTGAATCATGTACTGGAGTGCTCTGTCATATCAGGAAGCTATGATTACTTATTGAAGATTATTGCTACCGATTTAGAAAGCTACGAAAGTTTTGTTAAATATAAGCTAGGGAGTATTGATTGTATTGCTAACATTGAGTCTACAGTGGTTTTAAAGCAAACATTTAGCAAAAAGCAGCTACCACTTTAAAAAATAATACTATTTAGTGCCGATTCGCTATACTGAAATATCACTATAAAAATAATATTTAACAAGGATGCATGTGAAGATTTTTCGTTCAACATCCAGTTCTTTTGTTTTTTACATATCGTTTGCTATTGCTTATTTTGCAACTGGTAAGTTATTAACTAATTTTGCCTTTCAATCACAAGTCATCCCTATTTGGCTCCCTGCTGGTATTGCCTTAGTTGGCTGTTTTATCTGGTGGTGGCGTTTTATTCCGGCATTATTTATTGCCTCTGTCGCCTTTAATTTAAGTACCGGTGATAACGCGATCACTGATCAGGTTTTAATTGGCAATACATTACAACAAGTACTGCTAATCGGCTTAGGCGCCGTATTACAAGGCATGATTGGCGCTGCTCTTTTAAAGTACTGGCTAGGCCATCCGCTGTATTTAAAACAACGCCAATCAATTATTTATTTTATTTTTATCGTCGGTATTGTCGTCAGCCTCATATCGGCCAATATTGGAGTCTACGCTTTAAGTCAATTTAATCCCGCTTACAGCATTGATAATCATTGGAAAAATGTTACTTTTTGGTGGTTAGGTGACTCACTCGGCGTGCTGATCGCAACCCCCTTTTTATTGGCGTTATTACAGCCTAAATTTAAACGACACTACGTCACCCCATTGCCAACCATCGCAGTCTGCTCGGTATTATTCGTCTCTGTAGCCTTAACCACTAAGCTATACAACCAAGAGACTTATTCAAATGCGATACAAATTGCCAAGCGTGAAACATCTATCATTGAAAACAGTTTACTGCGCAATTTAAACCTTAGCCAAATAACCGTACAAAGCCTTGCGAGCCAAATCCAATCAACACCGACTTTAAGTCAGCAAGAGTTTGATAGCTACAGTGCCCAATTATTGGCTGAGCATTCATTTATTAAAGCATTTTCATGGAATCGCAAAATTCCCCCAGCTCAGGTCAGTGATTTTAACAAGCAGCTCAATGAAATTTATAATTCATATAACTTTGATCCGAGTATTAAAGGAGCGCCATTATCAAACGACGATCCATTAGTGATTATTACCTATATCGCCCCTTTTGCAGAAAATCAATCCGCTATTGGTTTTAACCTCAATTCTCGTAAAGATCGCCGAGAGACTTTACTCGACCCACGCATCAAAAATCGCCCTGTAGGCACTAAAATAATTCAATTAGTGCAAGCACAAAAACCTGAACCCGCTTATTTATTATTCGCCCCTGTGTATCAACAAAATAATGAAATTGCCTCAATTAAAGGCTACGCAACAGGTGTATTCTTAGTAGAAAACATACTTGCTCAATCGCTTACGCAAGCACAAAATAAGATGTTTAATATCGCTATTTATGAAGCCAATGCTACCAACCCGTTTTATTCTAACGTCGAAAATATGCCGACCAAAAGCAATAAGCTTACAACCATCACGATTAATTTTGCAGGGCAAAATTGGTTGGTTGATTTAACGGTTAAAGATGAGTTTCTACCGCATCAAACCAATCATATGACACTCTTTTTACTTATTTTACAGGTCATAGTAAGCTCACTCATTTTACTGGTATTACTGCTGTTTAATAACCAACATCTTGCACTTTCGCGTTTAGTGGCAGAGCGAACTCGCTCACTAGTTAAAGCTAAAAAGCAATCTGATTTAGCTAATCAGGCTAAAAGCCGATTTTTAGCCAATATGAGCCATGAAATTCGTACGCCGCTCAATGCGGTGATCGGTTTTTCAACCTTAGCTAAAAATGAAGATAGCGCTGAAATCCTCACCGATTATCTAAATAAAATTAATTTAGCTTCTAAATCATTGTTAAGTTTAATCAATGATGTACTCGATATCTCTAAAATTGAATCTCAAAAGCTCACCTTGGAAGTCGCTCCTTTTGATTTAAATGCGCTTCTTGCCCGGATTAGCAGTATGTTCGAACAAAGCGCTGAACAAAAAGGCATTCACTGGAAGGTTGATAACCAATTACCAGCCGATATTTGGTTTGAAGGTGATGTTATGCGAATTGAGCAAATTTTATTAAACTTATGTAGTAACGCCATTAAGTTTACCTGCGAAGGTGAAGTAAGTGTTAGCGCATACTGTAAGGAGATCACCGATAAACGTAGGCAAATTACCTTGGCTATTAAAGACTCTGGCATCGGCATTGCGCCATCAGAGCAAAGTAAATTATTTGATGCATTCACCCAAGCTGATAGCTCAACATCACGTAAGTTTGGTGGCACTGGGCTTGGTTTAACAATCGCAAAAGAACTTAGTTTGCTAATGTCTGGAGATATCAGCGTACAAAGCGAGCCAGGTAAAGGCTCCACATTTACCCTGTCTGTCGAGTTAAATACGTGTGCTGCGCAACAAGTAACGGCAAAGCACACACAACAGCATGTTGATTTAAGCAAACTAAAAATACTGGTTGCAGAAGATAACAGCGTCAATCAATTAGTAATAAAAGCAATGCTTAGCTCTTTAGGGATCAATCCAACACTGGTTGAAAATGGCGAATTAGCAGTAGAGCAAGTTAAAATAAATGACTTCGATTTAGTGTTAATGGATTGCCAAATGCCCATTATGGACGGTTACCAAGCCACCGCCTTGATACGTCAAATTAAAAGTACTGAACAATTACCCGTCATTGCCTTAACCGCTGATGTAATGCCTGAGGATAAAGCCAATGCCTTAGCAATTGGTTTTAATCAGCATCTTGCAAAACCCCTCGAACTCGATAAGCTAACCGAGTGCCTAATCAATTATGTAGATGTTTATGAGCCTTAATGGAATATTACTAACTCTCACTTTATTAACAACCTCTAGCCTTGCTATCGGCCAAACCAACTGCGTTACTCAGTTGACTGATTTAAACTATATTATGAACAGCAAAAAGCAGGGCTTATTACGGTTTGAAAAAAGCAATGCTAATACGGATTTTTCCTATCAAAGTGAGCAAGCATTTAGTGATTATTTAAGCTTTGCATACCAACATATTTTAGCGGCAAACCCTCGCGCATCAATGCCTTGCCCTGTTTTAACTGATACCTATCAGCTTTTAGTTAAACAACAGCAACGTACTAGCCCCCCTAATATAGTTGATCTTATAGCGCCATTTGAATTACGCCAAAATAACAACCACAAAGCGGTTCTATTGATTCATGGGCTTACCGACTCTCCATTTACCTATCATGACTTGGCACAGATTTACTTTCAACAGGGCTATACCGTACGTACTTTGCTGTTACCAGGCCATGGCACCGCAGCTGATGCACTAAGTAGTATTAATGCCAAACAATGGCAGCAAGCTGTTGACTATGCCATCAAGCGCACTATCAAAGATTTTGATCAAGTGATTTTAGGTGGCTACTCTACAGGTGCAGCCCTGTTACTCAATTATCTAACTGTCAAGCCCGCTAACCCAAAAATAACCGCACTGATGCTGTTTTCGCCCGCCACTGAACCACATAATAAAAATGGTTGGCTGGCGAAGTGGATTGATCGTATTCCCTTTGTGAATTGGATAGATAAAGACGCCGATATTGATTTTGCTAAATATGAGTCGTTTCCATTTAATGCCGCAACCGCAGCCGACGATGCTATGCGCTCAATTGCGTTACCAGAACTAATCGAGCGTCAATTACCAAACTTAGCTATTTTTTCAGTAATGAGTGATGTAGATACCACCATTGATACCCGTGCATCGCTGCTATTATTAAGCGCCTTACATGATGTAAAGATACGCCCTGCAAATAGCTTAGATACTTTGGTTTATTACGGTGATAAAACAACCATTACCAGTGATTTTCCAAAAGACTACAGGGTATTAAATCCACAGTGCAAAAATGCAACCTGTAAAAACATTCATGGTATTTCTCATATTGCCGTAGTTAACTCACCTGATAACCCTTACTACGGTATTGCTGGCGCTTATCGCAATTGCGGCAGTTACCTCGATGATGATACTTTGTATAAGCAATGTAAAACGACCGAAAAACCTAATATTGGCGAGCGTACTGCAGAAAATATTGCAGCATTTCCAACCTTTCAACGTCTGACTTACAACCCTTACTTTACTGAGCAAGCACTCTATATAAAACAGTTTATAAAGCAGGTTGAAGGCTCGCAGGGCAATCAATAATGAGTATATTTAGTCACCGCTGGTTAACCAGTATCAGTGCAATAGATGCCGCTGTTTGGCAGCAGTTTTTTGCCGATAATCCATTTACTGATCATGCATTTTTATTTGCATTAGAACAAAGCCAATGCGTATCAGCCGCGTCTGGTTGGCAACCGCAACATTTAGCCATTTACCAAAATGATACTTTGGTGGCATTAGCACCCGGCTATCTAAAAAGTCACTCTTATGGCGAATATGTATTTGATTGGGCATGGGCTGAAGCTTACCAGCAACATGGTTTAGAATATTACCCTAAGTGGTTATCTGGCTCACCGTTTAGCCCTATTGAAGGTCAACGCCTCTCGATTGCACACTCACACCCAGAACAAGTATATCAGTACATTACACAGACTTTAACAGCTCAATGTGAGCAACAAGGTTGGTCTGGCTGGCACATTAACTTTTGCTCGCAACAGCAAGTCTCTCAACTCACACCACATCAAGGTATGCATCGTATTGGCGTGCAGTTTCAATGGCAAAATCAAAACTACGCTACTTTTGACGATTTTTTAGCGCAGTTAACTGCACGAAAACGTAAAGTATTGAAAAAAGAACGTAATAAAATAACCCAGCAAAATATTAGTATTAAATGGCTGCAAGGTGAACAGATAACTAAAGCTGTGATGAGCCAGTTTTGCGAGTTTTATCAACGCACTTATTTAAAACGCTCTGGCCACATGGGTTATTTAAATCATGACTTTTTTATTTTGTTACATGCCTTAATGGCCGATAAACTGGTGATCATGCATGCCATCCATGCTCACGAAGTGGTCGCTGCAACACTGAGCTTTAAAAATAATGACACACTATACGGGCGCTATTGGGGAGCTATAGCAGAAATTGATTGCCTGCACTTTGAGCTTTGCTATTACCAAGGTATTGAATATTGCATTAAACATCAGCTTCAGTGTTTTCACTCAGGTGCGCAGGGCGAGCATAAAATAGCACGAGGTTTTGCACCGGTATTTACTCACTCCGTACATGCCGTAATGGATGCTACTTTTAGTCCTGCGATAGCAGATTACTTACAACGTGAGCGTCAGCATATGCGCATCTATCATCAGCAATGCACTGAATTATTACCTTTTAAGATTGATAACTAATGACGTTTAAAAATCAATAACTGATTATTAGCAGGCATCGCAATATCATCAACAAGCATTAACCCTGCTTGCTCAGCTAATTGCTGTACCCATTCGAAATCACGAATGCCACTTTGGCAGTCTTGCTGATATAAAAATTCATCAAAACGCTGATTACTTTCACTGGTAAAGTTGCCGTTGTATTTAAATGGGCCATAAATACACACGAGACCTTTTGACGCTAAATGCTTATTAACACCAGTAAAAAATTGCTCAACTAACGGTTTGCTGACGATGTGTAACGTATTAGCAGTATAAATAGCATCAACGGTATTTATTGGCCAAGGGCGATTTAGATCTAACTCTACTGGTGCGTGCAAGTTATCTAGCTTTGCTTCATCAAGCCACTGTTTAATACCATTATGATTAACCAAGCGATCACTGGTATGCCATTGTAAGTGAGGCAAATTAGCAGCGAAGTGCACGCTGTGTTGCCCCGTACCTGATCCCACCTCTAACACACTCTCGACTTGTGCTAAATATGCTGTGATGACGCTTAATATTGGATTTTTATTATTTTCACACGCTTGCGAGAAAGGTTTCGTCATATATATTTCCAAGCATCTCAATACAGATGCACCAAGATTGGTAAAGTATGCCCATTAGTAAAGCAAATCTTGCAACAGATGTCGCTATTAAATAATTAATTTTATATAAAAACTATATAATTCAAAGTAATAAAAAAAATATTGAGCATGGTATGAGTTATGCATTTATCTAATTGAATCAACCAAACGGAGAAGATTATGTATATATCACCTTATACCGCCCTAGACGCTGCAATTGCGGCAAGTGAAAAACCAGTAACAGATAAAATAGGCTGTGATGAACGTGCCACTGTAATTGATTTACTATCGCAAACAAATCAACAAAATCAGGCGTTAATACATGAAACAGACCAAATATTTATTCTTGGCTACAATTAAAAAACTCACCTTCCGCCAATATTTACAATTTGTGACTTGCACCGAAACCGATTAACTGTAATGATAATAATTACCATTACAGTTAATCGGTTTTTCTTATGCATGAACATCACGCTATGCTTTATTATCAACAGCAAATGAAATGTATTTGCCCGCGACCTGGGCTACATGCGCCAGCTTTAGTGGCAAATTACATTGAAGCTGGCCTGAGTGCTGCACGTCATTACGAAAAAAACCACAATCTATTGCTGCAAGAACTCTATCTAAGACGCACTTTCCATGAAATCCTCAACAAAATGTGCGACTCTTTAGTCCATTGTGCAATTCGCAAACAATGTTTAGAGCAACTTTATAAACCGTTACTGGCATTAAAGCGCTTTTATAGAAGTCATAATAGTATCAAGAAATACCTGATACTAGAGCGTGAAGCCCGTATTCTCAGTCACGAATTTAACCCTTTCTAGGAGTTTTTATGAGCGAATTTAGAACCGAATCAGATAGTATGGGCGAATTACAAGTCCCTACAGATGCACTTTATCAAGCGCAAACTCAACGTGCTGTAAATAACTTTCGCATTAGCGATTTAGTAATGCCAAAACAGTTTATTACCGCTCTTGCTTATATCAAACAGGCCGCAGCGCAAAGCAACTACGAGCTAGGTCATCTCAGTAAAAATAAAGCACAGTCAATCGAGCGCGCATGCCAAGAGATCATTGATGGCGAACATTTAGAACACTTCCCTATTGATATATTTCAAACAGGGTCAGGCACTAGCACTAATATGAATGCTAATGAGGTGATTGCAACTTTAGCAAGTCGTTATAGTGATGAGGTTATCCATCCCAACGACGACGTAAACATGGGGCAAAGCTCTAACGACGTGATCCCTACCACTATTGCTGTAAGCAGTGTAATTAACGTGGTGTATGAACTATTTCCGGCGCTGGATCAGCTATCACAAACGTTGGAGCGCAAAAAGTCAGAAATAGGTGAAATCGTAAAAACGGGTCGAACTCATTTGATGGATGCCATGCCAGTGACATTTGCGCAAACTCTAGGGTCTTGGCAACACCAAGTTGATAGTGCAATGGCAGGGATCCGCTATAGCCTTGAAGGGGTATCTGCTTTAGCGCAAGGAGGCACAGCCGTTGGTACTGGTATAAATGCCGATCCCCTGTTTGCTGAGCAATTTTGTAAAAATCTCAGTGCCAACGTCGGTGTACGCTTTGTGCCAAGCAAGAACTTTTTTTATAACATAGGTTCGCAAGACACCATTGTCGCTTTATCAGGGCAGCTAAAAGTACTCGCTGTTGCACAAATGAAGATAGCAAACGACCTACGTTGGATGAATTCAGGTCCACTAGCTGGCCTTGGTGAAATCGAACTAGAAGCTTTACAACCCGGTTCATCAATTATGCCCGGTAAAGTAAATCCTGTGATCCCTGAAGCGGCAGCCATGGTTAGTGCACAAGTGATTGGTAATGACGCAACTATTACTGTTGCAGGTCAATCAGGTAACTTCGAACTCAATGTAATGTTACCAGTAATAGCTTACAATATTTTGCAAAGTATTGAGTTACTAGCAAATAGTAGCCAAGCATTAGCTGATAAAGCGATTCGATCCTTTAAAGTGAAACACACAAATATCGACAAAGCACTCGCCAAAAACCCCATATTAGTGACCGCGCTTAATCCAGTCATTGGTTATGCTAAAGCAGCTAAAATTGCCAAACAAGCATATCAAGATGGCCGTCCAATTCTTGATGTTGCTGAGCAAGAAACTGACCTATCACGTAGTGAGCTGGAAGCTTTACTCAATCCCGCAAAATTAACCCAAGGCGGACTATAAAAATATTAAACCCGTCCTTAGCGTCGGGTTTAACCTTTGAATGCCATAGTTTTTATTGCTGTGTTATCTGCAAAGTGTATGATGGTGGTTACTTGTTCACCACTATGAAGGTTTATCATGCGCTTATTTATTATCGCGCTTCTACTGCCGTTATGTTTATCGGCTTGTTCTGATGCTGCGACCCCGAATAACAATCAACTTAGCCCGGCTCCTGCAGCGCTAGTTAAAAATAATCAAGCGACTAAGTTAAATCCGCAAACAGAAGTTCCAGCAACAAGAGATAACATTAAAAAGGTCCACCAGCAATTACAGACACAAATTGCAGATCTAAACTGCGATAACAGCTCTCAATGTAAAGTATTACCGGTTGGTAGCCGTGCGTGCGGCGGCCCTAGTAGCTATATTGTTTACTCTAATAAAACGGCAAATGAGCAAGCCGTTGAAAAGTTAACTCAGCAGATCACCAGCCTTGAAAGCCAATTTAATGCACAGAACAAAATGATCAGTATTTGTCAGCACCTGACGGCCCCTGCGGCTCAGTGTATTGAAAATAAATGTGTTAAACTAGAAAGCTCTGCGACAAGTGTTTATTAAGGGAAACCAATATGAGTCGTTCATCATATTCTAAATTTTTAGTAACAACAGCCAGTTTGCTGATCCTCAGTGGTTGTGTCAGCACTTCTGACTCAACACCAGCAAACGGCAATACAAATGTATCTAAATTAAATAGCGCATTGGCTGAGTTGGTGCAAGATAATAGCTGTACCGCGAGTTTTCAATGTAAGGTGCTTGAAGTAGGCCAACGCGCCTGTGGTGGTCCAAGCCGCTATGTAGTGTACTCAACCTTGCACACACAACAAGAAAATGCAGAACAGTTAGCGGATCAAATTACTCAGCAAGAAACTGCCGATAATAAAACCAATGGTTTAAATGATTGTTTACCGGTTTTACCTGTGCAAGCATTATGTATTGATCAGCAATGCCAGTCGTTTGAGCTAAAATAGTCGCTCTGCTGCAACCGCGCTATACCAATAATGGGATCAGCGCGGAAATTACCACGACCGCCACAATACAAATCCCTGCTTTAAAAATAAAATGCATCGGCATCTGCTTTTTAACCCAATAGGCATAAATAAACCGTAAGAAATAACTCGCTGCCGTGCCAAACAAAGCAAAAATTAGTAGATAGGCGATTAAAATAATATTCACAACAACTCATTATTTGATAATTTAAGCCCTAAGTGTAAGGGCTTAATAATCAGAAGGCAAAACCTAGCGTTTACTAGTTCGAGCAATCAGTAACTCAGCAACTTGCTGTTTTACTGCCCGCTTATCATCTGGGGCAACGCCAAAGCGTTCAGCAAGTAATGCTATTTCTTCATCATTAAGGTTAAATGATAAACGTTGACGCGTTTTTTTTGATTTAACCTCAAGTGATAAAATTTTGCGGATCATATCGGATGGCGTTAGCTCTTGATCAATGGCTTGCTTTTTTATCGATTTTTGCACTTCACTGCTAAGATCAAACGCCATTTGCGTGGCTCTTACAGCCTGCTCCTGACGTAACCATTTATCTTTTGCATTACTCACTGCGCATCTCCAGGGAACAGATCAACAATGTCTGTGATTGGTCGGGTTAAAGTGAGTGATACTTCAGTTTCTCCACCATCCCAAATCTCAATGTTTAAACCATGGCTCCCATCGCTCGACTCAAGGCAAATCATTTCGCATGGTTCGCCACCTTCTTGCTCATAGCGTGGTAATGGCTGGCTACGATAATCTTTATTATGAAAATAACACACAAATGGTGATTCACTTTGTTGATAGCTTTTAGCTAAAAACTGCATGTAACGCTCTGGTGTATTTTTCACTTCTAAGTAGGTTAAATCGTCTTCGTCAAAGATGCGCGCAAACTCATCCAGTGTGAAGATTTCATCCACTTCATCACGTTGGATTTTGATTGAAAAATTCGCCCACTCTTCACCATCGCTGCGCTCTATTTGCAAAAAAACCACCTTGCCAGCATCACTTTCAAGTACTAGCTCATAATCAGCACTGTGCTGATATTGATAAGTTTGCACATCGGTAACGCGCAATGTTTGCCCTTTTAGCCAACTTGGGTAAGCAAACGAATCAATCACTGTGAACATATCACCTTTTTTAAGTTCACTAGGGTGATTTAATTGGCGTTCAGGGGCTTTTTTAGACTTAAAGAAGTTAAACATAGACTGCCTCATAAGCAAAAAAGGTAACTTATAATAAGTTACCTTTTAATAATCGTAATTGCGCGTTAGCCGTTTTGCTTCGCTTTAATACGCGCTAAGATATCTGCACTTTTTGGATTGCTATCACCAATTCCAGCTTCAGCCATTTTAGCTTTAAGATCATCGCCATTAGTGTCAGCTTCAAGTACTTTAGCAGCACCAAGCTGGTCACTACGATCTTGTTGACGTTGCTTAATACGCTCAAGTGATTGGCGTGCATTCGTCATCGACGAGCTATTAGTATTAAGTGTGCTATTTACTGCCATTGTTGCTTGTTGCACGCTTTCAGTGGTTTTAACCATAGTAAGCTGACGTTGGTTTTCTTTGATCGATTTTTCAGCATCTTTTACTTGCTGCTTCAACGTTACAATGTGATTGCTAAAACCAGCTAACACTTGATCATGCTCTGCTTTTTCAGCTTCAAAGTCGCCAATTTTCTCAGCAATTTCTAGCGCTAACGGTTCATTACCTTTTTCAAGTGCTTGACCTGCATACGCTTCGTGCTCAGCAATTGAGGCATCTAATGCGCTAATCTTACGCTTCGTTTGCATTTCTTTAGCCATCACTTCAGTTAGGCTTTTTTTAGCACGCTGCAGCGCGTTTTGCGCATCAGCAATTTCTTGTTCAAAGATACGAATCCCATTCGCGTCAACAATTGCTTCGCCCGCTTCACGCGCGCCGCCACGTACTGCTGTAAATAACTTTTTTAAAATACTCATAATCTTAACTCCACTTAAAATAGCTAGCTGTTAATCGTTTAAATAAATGGTTACCGCTTCTAATGCATCAATGGCATTATCAGCTAAAGTAACTAGCTCATGGGTAATATCATCAAACGATGAATTAACCGACAAAGCACCAAAGATCGCATATTTATCATCAATCTTCGCAAATGCACTCAGCGGGATTGGTACATTCAAACGTAATAAGGTTTCATTCAACTCATCACGTAGTTCAGGCTTCACTTCCTCATCAGCGAACAAATAGCTAATACATAACAGCTGCTCTTGTGTCTGAGTAACAAAAATAGGAAGCTCATCATTGCCATCTACTATGACTTGCAACACATCTTGCTCGCCTGGATTGGCAATCAAGAAAGACTCAAAGTTAGCGCCTTCAGTTTCAAAAGATGCTAGTTTTATTGAAAGTTCATTTAATTCCATGTCTCTGCCTTTTGTCATTTGACATATTATGTCTGAGTTAAGATTCGCATGGTCGACATATTATGTCAACCATGATTTATTAATTTTTATACAATTCACTTTCTATCTGCCATGCACTACGATAATAATCATATAAAGTACCTGAGCCTAATTGATTGACTTCAATATCATTTATTTGTTCAAAATAATGATTGGGGAATACGAATGCTGCCAATAAATATTTTTTACTGATCCATCTAGAAGCAACTGGTAAGCTTGTTATATCGCTAATTCTCGCACTTGCAGATTGACCTGTGGTGGTTGCAATCGTCCATCCCCATTGTCCAAATGATGGAATATTTTGCTGGTATTGCTCAACATGCTTAAAACCTGCCGCTTTGACTGTTTTACCAATACTTAAAAATGCTTTTTTAGCATGATAAGGCGAAGTTGACTGCACAGCCATTGCACCATCTGCGGCTAGTAATTGACGGATATGATTATAAAAATAGTCACTGTACATTTTATTTAAATCGGGATGATTCGGATCAGGTAAGTCAATAATGATGGTATCAAAACGCTTACCTTCATCAAGTAACCGCTCTACTTCAAGAAAAGCATCACCCACTTTAATATGCGATCGAGGATCAGCCATTGAGTGCTTATTAAGTTTAGTTAAGCGCTCATGAATAGCTGCCGGAGGATTAAATTCATCGTCATCATGACCAAATAAACTAAGTAACTGGGCATCTAAATCAATTAAGGTGACTTCTTTAACAGGCCACTTCAATACGTCTCTTAGTGCTAACCCATCACCACCGCCTATAATCAATACATTATCGTGACGGTTCGAGGCTAATAATGGCGGATACACTAACATTGAATGATAAATTTGTTCATCAATGCTAGAAAACTGTAAGCGGCCGTTTAAGTAAAGATCGGTAATTGGATCGGGTTGATTGCGGCTCAATCGCTCGGTTAACACCAGATGCTGATACTTAGTCGCTTCAGAATAAATAACTTTATCCTTATAAAGCACATTACTTAAATCTTTCATCCAGCTACTACCAAGCATTAAAATAAAACCAAATAACACCAGTAAAGCGATATGACATACCAGTAATAGTTTGGCGTAACGGACATAGCTATGATAACGCCATAAGAATGCCAAACCTGCGATAATATTAAATAGCGCAGTCCATGCTGCAGCCTGCATGATTGGCATAGCCAACATAATGCTAACCCAAATAGCCGCTCCAATACCTGCACCTATATAGTCGGCACCGTAGATCGTGCCAGCATTATTTTCTAAGAAACGACCATAAACATGCTGACGTATGCGAGCGATAAGTGGAATTTCCATACCGATTAATAGACCTAACAATAAGCCAAATACATAAGGAAGGAATCGTGACCACTCTTGGAGTTTTTGAAATATATAGCCGTTAAGAATTACATCAGCTGGTAGATTAAAAATGTCAGAAAAAATATGCGGTAAAGAATAACTAACAGCAATAACGCTGGCTATAGCTAAGATACAGCCCATACCAACAAGTGCAATAAGACTTTCAAGCCAAGCAAAGGCGGTAAAGGCATCCTTAAACCAACGCGCTAAAAAAGCCCCTATACCCATAGCTACGATCATAGTGCCTATCATCGCATAAATAGCGCTCTCTACAGAGCCTAAAACTCGTCCGGCATAATGAGATAGCAGATATTCATAAATAAGGCCACACCCAGCGAGTATGGCCATAACAGTAATTAATAAAAAATCATGCCCAAGTAAGGAGTACTTACTTGGGCTTTGCTTAGAATGTGACAAGTTTTACGCGCCTAATAGAGTTGCCATGGTAATGCCCACAGCAAACGAGATTGCCGCTGAAATAGTTGCTACACCCACATTTTTTTGACGATTCACTTCGTCTGATATATCGCAACCTGAAAGGATAATTTTAATCGTAATTAAATGCAGTACGATAAATGCAATTAAACTAACCAAAGCGCTAATCGCCCAGAAAATCAAGCTGGTGTTAATGCTATCTGCAGCATAAGGCGCGATACCTGAAGCCGCAGTAAGCGCAAGCGCGCTACCGATTAAAAAGCCAGCATAGCGAATACCAACAGCCAAGTTACCGTCAACAATTGCTTGTTGTAGGCAATCTCCACTTCGGTTAGTACGCTTAAATAGTTGTACGCGATACTGGCTCACGAGCAATAACGCAATGCTACCAATAATAAACGCTGCTATAACGATTGGTAAACCATGCCAGCCTTCTGTAGCCACCCAAAATAGCGCTGAGCGAATCACGATTGCCACACTCACAACATGGCCAAAATCAATCACCGCGGCAGTTACATTACCCTTCACTATTTCATCATGTAAGCTGACTTTGCGCAGTGCCACTTTATCTTGAAAAAAGTGCCCAAGCTTTATTAGCACAATAGCTAACAAACCATAAGCTGCCATTTGCAATGCTTCTTGCTGTAAGCTCACTGCAAATGCACCACTGCTTACACCCGTCAGCACAATTGCTAAAGCAACTAAGCCAGCAGCAAAGCTAATACCAAACGCAAAATTATCACGCTCAGTGATCTCATCATTGGCATGTAAGTTAGATACCCAACCTTTGATATATTTAAGGCTCACAAACAGTGCAATAATAATCGCAAAATCAATCGCGATTGCTTGTAGTGACCACATAGTTATTCCATTAAATTCGTACATATTCTTTAAACTCCAACACTAAATCTTTAAATAGCCGTTTACTTACCGCGACTGACACCGCGAGAGGTTCTATTATTGCTGTTTCTGACCGATCCCGAGTCTTTACTATAGCTACTGGTTTTGGAGTAACTACTGCGACTTTTTGGTGGTGTATAACTGCTACGACTTAACCCAGAAGCCCCGGTTTTTTTAGATGCATAAGGGCTTGTGAATTGCTTACCTTGGCGTTGATACGATTGCTTAGTACGTGTTTCAACGGCGGTTTGTGCTTTAATTTGCTTAGGGCTAGAATAACGCGCACGACCATAATCATTATAATAACTATACTTACGGCGCTTGCTCCAACTACCATATTCAACACGATCAAATACATCACCTAAAATGCGGTACATGCCATACCACTGCCAAAAGCTGATACCGCTACTGTTAGTTTGCCAATTACCATAATTAGGATTGCCGACTAACTGGTTGCCTTCACCAACCCCTTCAGCCTGCTGACTGATTGCACCGACACGCGCAAGCGAGCCACCCGACATATCAGCAAGCATGTTAATAGGATCGGTCAAAGCATCCGAAAATAAAGCGGGCTTTGCAGCATCTCGCAACAAATCAATATTTTGCAGTGTTTCATCGTAAGGAGGAATAAGGTAAGTACTTTTGATATCAGCTAAGCGTTGTTGCAAACCTGAGTAAAGCGGGCCTTTTCGAGTTGCATCTTGCACGAGCACGCCAGCAATTTTAGCTAGCTCTGGCTTTTCATTGCTAAGTATACGGCCATATTCGCTTAATAAAGCGGCATTACGAATTGAGCCGTTATCTAAGGCACTACCAAGTCCTGCTAACTCAACTTCAGCTTTAGCTATAGATTGTTTAATTGTTTCTTGTAACTGCTCTTCTTTCGATTGACAGCCCATAAGTAAGCTTACCAAACAAAATAAACTGATAAGTTTCCAAGCTTTTATATTCGACATTCATGTCACCTGATTTACTAAATTAACCCAGCTAGTTTTACACAGCTCAGAAAGTAAACCAAGGAGGAAATTGCAACAAGATAATATTTTCTAAAGGTCAAAGGCTATGCTTTACTGCACTCAACTTTTAATTAGCTAGATG
This sequence comes from Pseudoalteromonas sp. SR41-8, assembly GCF_014163915.1. Lineage (NCBI taxonomy): Bacteria > Pseudomonadati > Pseudomonadota > Gammaproteobacteria > Alteromonadales > Pseudoalteromonadaceae > Pseudoalteromonas > Pseudoalteromonas sp. SR41-8. The sequence continues at coordinate 6,694 of NZ_JACJEE010000042.1, read as the reverse complement.
ACAGCTACAGTCTCGACACGGGATCCCCATTCATCGTCGACAAACTCCCACACAAACATGAAGCGCTCAGCTCTTCTGCTTTATAAGCATAAGATCAGCGAGTAAACCTAGTAATAGTTTTTGTAATTTAGTTGGGTGCCCTCTCATTTGAATTTAAAAAAGTGCTCATTTAATAATGGATACTTAAACGTACAAATATCCATTACATAGTATGGCCTAGCTAACCAGATTGAATAATTTGTTCTTATTACATTGACAATGTTGCCTCATTAAAATAATGTAAAAAAGGTACAAAGCAGAGAATGAAAAATTCTCCAATTATATAATAAAGAATTTTTAATGAAGAAAATGTCTATTACCGCTTTTCTAATGTCTTCACTAGTTTTAAGCACTCAAGCATTCGCCGCTGATTTCAGTATAACTAAAGAGAAGCAACCAAGCAGGATGCTAGTATTAAGCTCTGCCGGTGGTCTGTCATCATCTCTATTTTCTATATTACATGGCGATTTAAGAGATATTCCACTTGAGAGTAAAACAGGTAAAATTACTGGGATTAATTACAAATCTGCAAATTACCCAGATTCTTTTGGCGAGATTGTTGAATTGTGCTTTTATCGAGCATATAACAACAATCCCGTTAAGTGCGAACCAATTGTGCCAAACTCTACTGGAGAGGTAACAGTATTTAATGGTGAGAGCTTCAAACCAGGTATTCAAGTATCAATTGTTCATAGAGTTGAAGCAACTGGTACTTTCCATTATTCAACACCAAATAGAATAGAAAGTATAACTTTTAACTACACAACTAACTAATTAACACCTTAGACTCCAAATTTAATCAAAGGAGTCTATTTTCGTTTAGAGGGTCAATAGTATGGATATACCTGATATCAAGAGAAGTTTGTTAAATGCGAGAAAAGCTTTTCCTCAGCCACAATCTGACCCCAAAAAAAGTAAGGATATAGAAATACATGCATCGGTTTCTTCATTATCGTCGAAATTAAGTAAGGCCAAAAGCTCTATTGATATTTCTAAATTAAGTCAGCAAAATTTATCTCTACATAAGGAAATACTCTCTTCAAATGCAAAAATAAATAGTGATGAGGTTGCCACAGCAAAATGGGAATTTGAACATTTATCCAAATCAAAACTTGAGACGATAGCATTAGACACAAGTAATACATTTAGCAGCTCAGAGAGGGTAGCTGCATATGAAAGATGGCACACACTTGATCAGCAAAACCTATCAAACCTAAAACGAGACAGCCTTAAATACGAAAGTAACGTTACCGCACTAGCATCATTTGAAGAATTACTATTATCTCATATGAACTCTTTTTCTTCTTTTAGTAAAGCGATGGTTTCCGATGAATATAGCTCGCAAGTAACATCACAGTTCGAGTCTATTTTAGATGAACGGGATTTAGAAAAAAGCAAAAATATAAGCCGGTCTGAGCATTATTATGAAGCTATGGTGACGGATATTTTTGGTGGTACTGAATCAGAAATTTTAAGCGGCGCTGATGGGATGTCCTTATCTAACTTAATGCGAAGTTCTTATGAATTTTTGACACAAGGAGATAGAGAGTTATTAGCTGATATCTATGAATATGCTGATAATAATAATATAGATTTTAAGTATATCCGTCAGTTTGCCAGTGATCTTGGTGGTTACAGAATGCATGACGATGGGAAGATACTTAATAATTTTAATAATGGACACTTCAACGGTGAAGGATACCAGCTTGCGGTCAGCTTTACGGATAAAGATCAAGCTACGATAAATAATATTCTTGATAGTCAGAAAAAATTATCTTCATCTGATATAGATGAGGGTTTCATTTCGTTTATGACTGAACCAGGTTTAAGTGCATTGTCTCATAGGGGTAGTTACCAATTTCTACAACATATGATAGAAATAAAAGCGGGAATAGTGCCAAGCTTTTCGGCTGAAAAATTTAAGGCTTTTGAAGATTCTTCTAAGGTTGATGATCGGTATGTTATTATTACTTCAGATAAGCAGCTCCTCAGACCAGAACCTGATGTTATTTGTAAAAATGGCACCTGTGAAGTAACCGAAAAAGGTCTTAAAAACAATGTTACTTTGGAGGAAAATAAAGGCAATCCAATATTAGATCTTAAATCTAACTCAATAAGCTCCCTGTTAGAACTCAGAGTGAACAATACAACCGAAAATAACACTCTATTTCAATGGCTTGCTGATTGAAGTCGAATTTATTTTAACAACCTTCTAGGCTAATACCAAACACATTTCGGATGCGACGCGCTATGGAGAGCACGCTGTGGTCATAGTTGATCACGCAAGCTGGCACATGGGCAATGTTGATGAAGGCATTAAAAATGTCTCTGTGATACCTTGCCTCCTTATACCAATCTGCATAAAGATTAAGTCAATTTTATCCAGTCTCTAGAGCATATGCTTTTAACCGTATCAGGCACTGAGATGAATTTATTCCACGCTTGCAATACCTGTTCGACTATTTCTTCATAACCACTAAATACACGGTTTGATAGACAGTGTTGCCGTATCCAACTCCATACTTGCTCTATTGGATTTAACTCCGGGGAGTAAGGCGGAAGTTTTATTAGTGTGACATTATTGAATGGTTGTACCGTATCAATAGTATGCCAACCAGTGCCATCAACGATCACGACCGCATGACGTCCTGCCTCCGTGGCTTTTGATATTAATTCCATGTGTTGCGTCATGACCTCTTTATTGACGATAGGGCTGATCAGCGCTTCTGTTTTACCATTACTTGGGCAGACTGCACCAAATAAGTATCCATACTCAAACTGCTGTTGTTTTGTTGCGCGAGGCCTCGAGCCTGTTTCAGCCCATAAGCGTGTTGTTTGATTCTGTTGTCCAAACCGTGCTTCATCTTGAAACCAAACATCAATGCGCTCTAAAGGGAGATGTCCTGGGGTGTGAAGGATCGTTTCCACTTGGAACTTTTTTAAAAGCCTCTTGGCTTTCTTTTGACTGCTTTGGGTGCTTAGAACGGCTTGTGATCCAGCTAAACCCACGCTTCTTGAGCAGTTTGTAAATATGATCGGTGTGATATCTTATGTTGAACTGGTCATAAATATACTGAGCAATATCTTCCCCCATTAGTCTGCCTCCTTCTGAAGAACTTGCTGACTGTTTTACATAATCTGACAGTGTATTTAGTTGTTGTGAGGTTAATTTAGCTGGACGACCTTTAATCGGTTTGTTGTTCAAGCCAGCAACGCCATTGTTAAGGTAGTTTGAAACCCATTTATTGAGACTGCCGCGCGCTGTATTTAGGCGCTTAGCAATATTCGTTCTGTTTTCACCCTCAAAGAATAATGAAACAGCAAGCAGGCGTATGCGCTTTCTTGCATTAGGCTCTTTACGTGATAAAGCTAAAAGTTGCTTGGATTTTTCTAAGTTCAATTTAGTAAAAGTAGATAAGTATCAGTGTGCTAATTAGATCACATAATTTGGCAGATTGGTATAACACTGAACTCTCTGTACGTTGGCACACTCATGTAGATAGATGATTGATGCGATGGTATTAAATAATACTGTTATCGTCTCAGTATGTTGGTTAGCGAACCGTAGTGAAGTATCTGGATAGATAATATGGTTGGTGTAAATAGTTTCGAATCCTCGACTATTACAAACGACCAGCCCATTAAAATTTAGGAAAACATATTATGTTATATACTATTGCTGCAGTACTTTTGATTCTTTGGCTTATTGGTTTAGTAACCGCATTCACTGGAGGAGGCTTAATTCACACCCTGCTAGTGATCGCAATCATCATGGTAATTTACCAAGTCTTTAGAGGCCGAAAAGTCTGACCACTCTCGTCGACAAATCCGAAATAGCCCTCTTCGGGGGTAAAAACAGTTTGACCACCTATTTAGAAGCTTTTCGGCAATAGACAAGGTGGCACTGCCTATCCGTAATATGACTAAGTAAATCATTAATACTCACGCTATTATTCTGCCGTGAGTCGTCACTTCAAGGGTCAGCGTAGGCGTTGTTTAATCAGTCGCAAGACTCTTTAAGGCATTAGTGATCTCGCTCATTCGCGCCGTGTTCACCTTACCATGAACCTGCGATACCAGATTACCGTTCTTGTCCAGCACGACAATGACGGCTTGTTCGCTATCAGATGGTACACCCAACGCGTTTTCCATAATCTGTGAGTTCAAAATCCAGGTTTGATCGTGGTAGCGCTTTGGAATTTTTTCTTTCGCACGACCAATAGCATCTTGTTCAGACATAAAAAATGGTAAATTGACCGCCAACACGTCACGAACCCGATATTTGCTTTGATCTATCTCTGAGCGTAATGTGTCGGCCCATTCCCGTGTTGATTCTGCTGCATTGCGAGACGGAGTAAGTATTAGCAGTGTGGGTTGACCTATCAGTTTATCACTGTCGACTTTTTCCCCGCCGAGCGTCGTCGCCATAAACGACGGCCATGGTCCATCGCCTGCCATAGCGAGCGGTCCACAAAAAATGAGTATCGCGAGTAGGGTCAGTTTAATAATACGCGAGGGTTTTGAGCACAAAAGTGCTTCTGGTATCGCTAATCTGTATATCATCATATTCCTCATCTTAGTTATAGTAACCCGAGCAAATTAAAACCAAACAGGTAAATCGCGGATTCAGTGTGACATGCCACACATCAACTTGCTTCTCAGGCGGTATAGTTACAACTTAAAAGTAAACTGTGTTCTTCAATTATACCTAATCAGAGTGCACCTAATAATACATGAGAACTGTTCGTTACCTCACATAAGCCCCTTCGAAACCAATCGCCATCATGCCGATGAATATATTTACCCTAATGTTCGCTCTACAAAAGCGGTATTTCTCATTTAAAGACCTATATTGAACCTGGTAACTGTTAGTTAATTTGCCACCTCACAAGAATGAATGGGGTGGCTAAACCTTTGTTGGTTCGCTAACGCACCGACAAAATAATCGAACTCAGTAAAATAAAAACCTTCAGAATTAAAAAGGCATAGTCACCATGCATTTTTATGGGGCTAAACATATGCAGTAACCCCAGATGCACTGTATGAATTCAGTCACTTATTTAAACCTATCATTGGAATCTTAATTTTATGAAAAAACCTCCAATTATTTGGCTAACCACCCTGCTATTTAGCATTACGTTTATATCAGCTTTGTTGTTAGTATCTTGGCGTGGTGTAACCCACGGCTTTGATGGAATTGAATGGATTGCGTTTGTGATCTTCACCTATGCAAGTGGTTTATCGATAACCGCGGGTTATCACCGATTATGGTCACATAAAAGCTATAAAGCGCATCCTGTCATCCGTTTTTTATACGCTTTAGGCGGCGCGTTGGCATTACAGAACAGCGCATTACATTGGTGTAGCGATCACAGGGTTCACCACAGACATGTAGATAACAATGAGAAAGATCCTTACTCAGCTCAAAAAGGGTTTTGGTATAGCCATATAGGCTGGATGCTACGTGAATACCATGCAAGTAGTTATAGTAACTACAACAACGTGCGTGATTTACAAAAAGACGCCATCGTTATGTGGCAACACAAATACTACTTAACCTTAGTAATAGTAATGAATATTGGTTTGCCTGCTTTTTTAGGTTGGCTTAACGGCGATATACTATCAATGCTGCTCATCGCAGGGCTATTACGATTAGTGGTCGTGCATCACAGTACCTTCTTTATTAATTCATTAGCTCATATGTGGGGGGATCAGCCCTATACCGATAAAAATTCAGCCAGAGATAATGCCTTTATCGCGCTACTAACCTACGGTGAGGGGTATCATAACTTTCATCACGTATTTGAAAATGATTACCGCAATGGCACAAAGAGGTGGCATTATGACCCGACAAAATGGCTAATCAAACTAATGAGTTTAATGCACTTAACCAGTGACTTACGCAAAGTATCACAACAACGAATTGAGAGTGTGCGCCTAAAAATGCAGCTTTCTCGAGTAAAACATCAAGTCGTTAACTTACTTAACTGTAATGCGCTCATTAAAAAAATTGAAACAGAGCATAAAATTATGAAAAGTAAGTTACTCGAATACTATGAAGCCAAAAAGAACCTATTAGAAGCAAAACATAAAAAAGGCGCGGTGCAAAAATTACAACAACAAGTTCAATTATTACGTAAGCAGTTATTGCTCAACAACGTCATTGGGCTGAATTTACCGCTACCTTCGCGATAAAGGTGGCGGGTTAATAATCGTAATATAAAAGCTTAGAAAAGTTGGGGTGTCCACAGCGATAGAGTATGCATTAGGCTCTTACTCTTTTCCTTTAACCTATTACCTTTCACCTCGAACCTTTATTTTTACTTTATTCCAGACGTAAAAAAGCCCGACTATTGCTAGTCGGGCTGTCTCAATTTGGAGCTTGGTGATGTCGTAGTGCCCACAGCGGTAGAGAGCCACATAGCAAATGCGACACTATCTTTGTGCCGGAGCGGCCACTACTGAGTTCACCATGGGGTCTTGGCTTGGTGTTTTTACTTTATTCCAGACAACAAAAAACCCGTCACATCGCTGTAACGGGTTTCTTTTATTTGGAGCCTGGCAATGTCCTACTTTCACATAGCAAATGCTACACTATCATCGGCGCTGTTTCGTTTCACTACTGAGTTCGGCATGGGGTCAGGTGGGTCCAAAA
>NZ_JACJEE010000041.1:0-32457 GCF_014163915.1 Pseudoalteromonas sp. SR41-8 | reverse complement strand
AAATAAAGCGCTAACTGCGTTATAATTTTTTCAAGTAGAACAACTACATGTCAAAATTTACGCCTTGTTATCACTGTATTTATCTGTCGCTATAAATGGTCAGTAACTTAACACGATTGGTATTAACCTTCGACATGCGTTCACTGCCATTTTCTAATCTTGAAAACTAGTGCCCTTTATAGTTAAAAGCCAAACTACAGCGCAGCATACCGACTTTTTTGTGTATGATAGAAATTTAACTAGTTTCAAGATACTAATGTCGCAACGTTTTTATAAAATCAATAATGAGAGAAATAATGTCTAATATAAATTTGCCACAGCATTCTATTGTCGATGACTTTATTGCATCGGTTTGTCATGAGCATGTGGAAATTTTATATAAAGACGATGATATTTTATTGATCAATAAACCCAGTGGCTTACTGAGTTTATCTGGTAAAAATCCGGCCAATTGGGATTCTGTGCATTATCGTTTAGTGAATGGGCAGCCAGGTCTGACTGCCGCATTTCCGACAGCTAAATTGCCGCATCGATTAGACTATGGTACTTCAGGTATTATGATTGTAGGCCTTAACCCTGAATCAACTAAGCTCCTTAATAAGCAGTTTCAATCAGGGACAATAAAAAAACACTATATAGCCATGTTGGATGGCTGGTTATTAAATGACGTAGGTCAAATAAACGCTGCAATAGTCAAAGATAAGTTACTCTTTCCATTAGTTAAAATTTGTAATGTGACGGGTAAGTCTGCCGTCAGTGACTATTTAGTATTACAGCGCTTAACATCACCGCCGCGTACTTTAGTGCAATTTACCCCTGTGACGGGGCGTACACATCAATTACGTATACACAGTCACAGCATTGGGCACCCAATTATTGGCTGTGATCTGTATAAAAACCAACATAGCCAACAACTGGCTGAGCGCTTACAATTACATGCCAGCGATCTGTTTTTTGTACACCCTCGAAGCTCCAAGCAAACGCACCTACATTGCCCACAGCCATTTTGATTGTAAGAAAAAACAACTTAACTTCCGTGTTTATCTTGCTATGGCTTACTTTTTTGCTCTTTTGACTTGAAGTTAACAAACCGCGCCCCATATTAAGTGCATAACGCAGACACTTTGCAAATTGGAGATATATAAATGACTGCAGCACAAAAAGAAACATTAGGCTTTCAAACAGAAGTTAAACAACTATTAAACTTAATGATTCACTCACTTTATTCTAATAAAGAAATTTTCTTACGTGAGCTTGTGTCAAATGCCTCAGACGCAGCTGATAAATTACGCTTTTTAGCACTTTCAAATGGTGAACTATACCAAGGTGACGCAGACTTACGTGTACGTATCAGTGCCGATAAAGAAAAAAATACCGTAACTATTTCTGATAACGGTATTGGTATGACTCGTGATGAAGTGATCAGCTCGTTAGGGACTATTGCTAAATCAGGCACTGCTGAGTTTTTCAAAAACTTAACTGGCGACCAAAGCAAAGATTCGCAACTAATTGGTCAGTTCGGTGTTGGTTTTTACTCTGCATTTATAGTTGCAGACTTAGTGACTGTTCGTACTCGCAAAGCCGGTGAAGAAAAAGGCGTTGAATGGCAATCACAAGGTGAGGGCGAATACACGCTAGAAGAAATTGAAAAAGCAGGCCGTGGTACTGAAATTACTTTACATCTTCGTGAAGATGAAAAAGAGTTTGCTGATGAATGGCGCCTACGTAGTATTGTAACTAAGTACTCGGATCATATTTCAACACCAGTACAAATGTACAAAGCCGAAGTGCCTGAGTCAGAAGGTGAAGATGGCGAGAAAATTCCAGCCGTACCTGGTGAGTGGGAAAGCATTAACCGCGCCACAGCAATGTGGACGCGTGATAAATCAGAGCTATCTGATGAAGAATATAAAGAATTTTATAAGCATGTAAGCCATGATTGGGAAGATCCACTGAGCTGGGCTCACAACAAAGTTGAAGGTAAAACTGAATACACAAGCTTACTGTATATTCCTAAAAAAGCACCATTTGATTTATGGAATCGTGACCGTCAAAGTGGCTTAAAGCTATATGTACAACGTGTATTTGTAATGGATGATGCTGAGCAATTTATGCCTAGCTACTTACGCTTTGTAAAAGGTTTACTTGATTCAAACGATTTACCGTTGAACGTATCACGTGAAATTTTACAAGATAACAAAGTAACGCAAGCAATCCGCAAAGGTTGTACGTCACGTACCTTAAAACTGCTTGAGCGTATGGCGAAAAATAAAGCCGACGATTACCAAGTATTTTGGAATGAATTTGGTCAAGTGATCAAAGAAGGTCCAGCAGAAGATGCAGCGAATAAAGAAGCGATTGCTAAGTTACTGCGTTTCTCATCAACACATACTGATGAAGAAGCACAAAACGTTTCATTAGAGCAATACGTTGAGCGTATGAATGAAGGCCAAGACGCGATTTACTACGTTGTTGCGGATTCATTCACTGCGGCGAAAAGCTCTCCACATCTAGAGATCTTCCGTAAGAAAGGTATCGAAGTACTGTTGATGAGTGACCGTGTTGATGAGTGGATGATGAGCCACTTAACCGAGTTTGCTGAAAAACCATTTAAGTCAATTACCCGTGGTGACCTAGACTTAGGTAGCTTAGATGATGAAGAGACCAAAAAAGCGCAAGAAGAGTCTGAAAAAGAAGTTGCAGGCTTAGTTGAGCGCATCAAAACAGCACTTGGCGATAATGTTAAAGATGTACGCTTTACGCATCGTTTAACTGACTCACCAGCCTGTGTGGTCGCTGATGACAACGACATGAGCTCACAAATGCAAAAGCTAATGGAATCAGTAGGTCAAGCTGCCCCAGAAGCAAAACCAATTTTTGAGCTTAACCCTGAGCATCAACTTGTTAAGCATTTAAATGTTGAACAAGACGAAGACAAATTTGCACAGTGGTCACATGTACTGCTTGATCAAGCCTTGCTTGCAGAGCGCGGTACATTAAAAGATCCAGCAGGTTTTGTGACTCGCTTAAATAAATTAATGTTAGATTTGAGTAAGTAATTGCTCAAAAACTAACATTTTAATAAAAAGGGAACTTCGGTTCCCTTTTTTTATGATCTCAACGTAGTCAATTGGTATAAGTTGCTTGAGTATCTGCGGCGCTTATGGAAGAATTCAAGCTTTATAATAAATCATACTGATATGCTTTTTGTAAAATCAGTATCAAACGAGGACAATGATATGCGCATTATTCTTTTGGGCGCGCCGGGTGCAGGTAAAGGCACTCAAGCTCAGTTTTTGATGGATAAGTACGGTATTCCACAAATTTCAACTGGTGATATGTTACGTGCTGCAATTAAAGAAGGCACACCACTGGGTCTTGAAGCGAAAAAAGTAATGGATGCAGGTCAGTTAATTTCTGATGACATCATCATAGGTCTTGTTAAAGAGCGTATTACTAAAGCTGATTGTGAAAAAGGTTTTTTACTAGATGGTTTCCCACGTACCATCCCACAAGCTGATGCAATGAAAGAAAATGGCGTAGTTGTTGATCACGTTATTGAGTTTGATGTGGCTGATGAAATTATTGTTGACCGCATGGGAGGACGTCGCGTTCACCCAGGTTCCGGCCGTGTTTATCACGTAGTTTACAATCCGCCAAAAGTGGAAGGTAAAGACGACGTTACAGGTGAAGATCTGATCATCCGTGCTGATGACACAGAAGAAACAGTACGTAAACGTTTAGGTATTTACCATGAGCAAACAATGCCATTGGTTGATTATTACCAAGCGGAAGCGCAAGCGGGCAATACGCAATATCATAAACTAGATGGTACCCAAGCTGTTGAAGCTGTTAATCAGCAACTTGCTGAATTATTGGGTTGATAATTCAATCAATAAAAAACCGCCGATTGGCGGTTTTTTTATCATTGTAATGTACTCGAGCGCAATAAATTACAATGCGTTTAAAGCACTTATAACTGGGTCATACTTTGGCTCTGTTGATAAATCAGCTACTAACTGCTTGTAAACAACTTTATGACTTGCATCTAATACAAATACGGCTCGTGTAAGCAGACCCATATCTTTAATGATCAGACCATAGTTTTGACCAAAGTCACGCCATACTGAATCAGATAAAGCAGTAATTTTATCTATGTTCTCGGCTTTGCAAAAACGTTTTTGTGCAAACGGTAAATCAGCACTAATGGTGAGCATGGCTATATTTGGAAATTGCGATGCAACCTTTTCGTTAAAATGCTTGGTTTGAATGCTACAAACACCAGTATCCAGACTTGGAACAACGCTTATTAAAACGGCTTTACCTTGGTAATCGGCTAAAGTAATTGGCGTGAATGAGCCATCAACCACTTTAAAGTCTGGTGCTTTATCGCCTAGTTTTACACCTTGTCCTAATAAAGTGATTGGCTTAGATTGTGCTGATACTTTTCCCGCATCAAGCGTGTTTTCGGTCATATCGGCGGCAAAAGCCATTGAACAAAAGGCACTTAAAGCAAAAGTGAGTGATCGGAGCATAAGGTATTTCCTTTAGAGTTAACGCAATTAGGCTGAGTGTATTATAATCATCCATGGACACCAAGAGTTTAATGAAATTTAAAATTGTAATGTATGGTTACATTGATTAACATAAAGCAGTAATAAATGTTTACATTTTTACTAATAAAAATAAAAGCAATCAGAGAGAGACTATGTCAACATCGGTACTAATTTGTGATGATTCTAAGCTTGCGCGCCGTCAGTTAGCTCGTTCGTTGCCCGATGATTGGGATATTAAAGTTGAGTTTGCTGAAGATGGCGTGCATTGTATTAAGCAAATTAAAGCGTTAAACCCGGAAATCTTATTTCTCGATTTAAATATGCCGCAAATGGATGGCTACGAAGTACTGCAAGCGATTCAAGAGCAAAACTTGGATATATTAACCGTTGTTGTCTCTGGCGATATTCAGCCCAATGCGCATCAACGGGTAATCGAACTTGGCGCGATAGACTTTATCCAAAAACCATGTGATGCCCAAAAGCTTGCCGATATTATCGAACACCATGGAATTAAAGATAAAGCAATGCGTGAGCGGCTCTCACACCGCTTAGGTGAGCAAGTTGACCCAGATGTCAGAGACATATACCAAGAGCTGACTAACGTGGCAATGGGGCAGGCTGGAGACTTATTAGCACGGCTATTAAATGTATTTGTTGAACTGCCTATTCCTAATGTCAATATTCTCGAAGTTAATGAACTTGATATGGCACTGCGATCAATTGATGCCAATGCAACAACGTCAGGCGTGTGCCAAGGTTTTATTGGTGGTGGTGTATCCGGTGAGGCATTGTTACTTCTAAATGATTCTAGCTTTAAAGAAATTGCGTCCTTGATGAATTATGAAGGGGAGCTCACTAACAAAATTGAGCTGGAGTTATTAATGGATATTAGTAATATCCTGATTGGTGCAATCTTAACGGGATTATCTCGCCAATTAGATATGACTTTTAGCCAAGGACATCCGGTGGTGTTAGGCCAACATTGTGATGTATCTGATTTAGTTAAAGCAAACAAATCACGCTGGCAACGTACTCTGGCAATAGAAATTAGCTATGGTATTGAGAACCACAATATTAACTGTGACTTGATGCTATTATTTACCGAAGACTCACTAAAAACTTTGAAATACAAAGTTGCTTACCTATTAGAAGACTAACATTATGCCTGCTGCTGATTTTAATATGAATGAAATCCATTGGTTAATGGATATGTTTAATACCGTAGATGTTGGTTTAGTGGTGTTAGATAGGGACTATAAAGTGTGTATTTGGAATGGTTTTATGGAAAACCATTCAGGTATGTTACCCAGCGCTGTAAAAGATAAAGACTTGTTTGATTTATTTCCATCAATTGATGAAAAGTGGTTTCGTAGTAAGTCAGAATCAGTGTTTATTTTGAAAAACCGTTCATTCACTATTTGGGAACAGCAGCCATATATTTTCCGCTTTAAAAATTACCGTCCAATCACGGGTAAAGCAGACCATATGTTTCAAAACGCTACGTTTATTCCTCTATCAAATACGATGGGAGAAGTTGGCCATATTTGTATCATTCTTTATGATGTAACTGATATGGCAGTGAATAAAAAAGAACTTGAAGAAGTAAATCGTAAACTTGAACAAGTGAGTCAAACGGACGCACTAACAAAATTGACTAATCGAGGTCATTGGGAAGATACCCTACGAAAAGAATTTCTTAGGATCAAACGCAGTGGTGGCACAAGTACTTTATTGATGTTTGATATCGATCACTTTAAAAAAGTAAATGATGAACATGGGCACCGTTGTGGCGATGAAGCACTGCGTAACATTGCTGATTTACTGCGTAAAACATTACGTGAAACAGACATCGCAGGTCGTTATGGCGGCGAAGAATTTGCAGTAACGTTATTAGACACGGATCACAAAGGTGCTGAGATATTTGCTGAGCGTTTGCGTAGTTTAATTGAAAACTCATCCATTTACTTTGACGAACAGCAAATTAAAGTGACTGTTAGTGTTGGTTTTGCCTGTTTTCAAGATGAATTCGAACGTTATGAAAAATGGATTGAAGCGGCTGATAAGGCACTTTACTTTTCAAAAGAAAATGGCAGAAATTGTATTACTGCATATAAAGATTTGAGTTAACCTTGATGAGTATAAATACCCTCGCGACACAATAGCAAAAGTTTAAATTAAGTTGCTTTGAATAGGCATAAAAAATGACGCAAAATGCGTCATTTTTTATGCTATCGCCAGCAGGTATCTAGCATTCAGGTGGCAAAATAAGCAAGTCTGTTTTTAGTAACCGCATAACTTTTTCAGCGGTATTGCCAATTAACTTACCTTTTATACCTATGTTGCCTACTGAGCCCATGATCACGAGACCGGCACTAAGCTTAGCTGCAATACTTGGGATCACTTGCTCGGCTAGGCCCGCTTTTATATGAAGGTTATTTTTTATATCGTGCTCAATAATTAAATTACGTTGAATGACAGGTAGTTTGTCAAAAGCATTCAGTACTTGTTCGTCTGAAAATACAATGCCTAAGTCTCTTAAAATTGGGGATACATGAACGGTATAACAAGTATAAAACTGACAGTCATAATGCTTAGAATAAGCTAAACCAGTTTCAATTATATCTTTGTTTAGTTTGTATTTAGTGGCTTTTTCGCTACCTAAATCAAGCGCAGCTAACACATTGGTGTTATTGCGCCAGGTATTATCCGCAGCTAAATAAAGTGGTAGTGGGGTAAAGCGGATCAACTGCCAGTCAAGTTCACTAAATTGACAATGCTCGTCAATATGGCGCGTTTTTATCACCATCTCATAATTTTCAAAGTCACTCTCATTGGCTAACCATTGCTCAGGTGCCTCATGCCAAATAATATTTAATGAATAATCTGATTCTGACAATTCGCTTTCAAGTAGTGGTACTAATTCTTTTTTGAGAGTAGCCAACCTTGTTTCTTGAATTACTTGCAATTGTTCAGCTGGCGGCGAGAACAAAATATTACCAGCACTTTCATAGGCAAAGGCGACGATATCAATATGTTTTTGCTTACCAATTGCTTTGTGTTTCGCGTGCAAAATAGCAGTACGTGCAAATTCTACTGAATCAATTAGTACGAGAAGCTTTTTATCCATTCTATTCACTCTGTTGTATGGCGTGAATCATCTGATGGACATTGCCCGAGTATATTCAATTCGCCAGAGGTTGACTCTTGTTCCAGTTTTACCTTAAAGCCCCATAGTCTGTAAAGGTGTTTTAATACCTCATGGTGAGACTTTGCCAGTGGAATATCCTGATGTGGCACGTAGCGCAAGGTTAAAGAGCGATCACCTCTAATATCAACATCATAGATCTGAATGTTGGGTTCGTGATTACTGAGGTTATATTGTGCTGAGAGCGCAGTCCGTACCGCGTGATAGCCGCTTTCATCGTGAATCGCACCAACTTGTAGATTCGGATCTTTTTCATGATCGATAATAGTGAATAATTTAAAGTCACGAATAAGTTTGGGTGATAAAAATTGGCTAATAAAACTTTCGTCTTTAAAGTTTTCCATTGCAAAGTGCAGCGTATCTAACCAGTTGCTCCCGGCATATTCTGGAAACCACTGTTTATCTTCTTCGGTAGGGTTTTCACAAATACGGCGGATATCCACCATCATATTAAAACCCAGCGCATAAGGGTTAATACCCGAATAATAATTACTATTGTAAGGGGGCTGATACACAACATTAGTATGACTTTGTAAAAACTCTAACATGAATGAGTCAGTGAGTTTCCCTTCATCATATAAGTGATTCAAAATAGTATAATGCCAAAACGTTGCCCAGCCTTCATTCATTACTTGGGTTTGCTTTTGAGGATAAAAATATTGTGAGATTTTACGCACAATACGAATTATTTCTCGTTGCCAAGATTCCAGTAATGGCGCATTTTTTTCTATAAAATACAAAATATTTTCTTGTGGCTCTGAAGGAAAATGACGCTCGTGTTTTTTAGTTTCCTGTTGATGTGAAGGTATTGTGCGCCAAAGTTCGTTCACTTGTGATTGTAAGTAATCTTCGCGCTCTTGTTGGCGTTTTTGTTCTTCAAATAAAGATATTTGCTGTGGGCGTTTATAACGATCAACACCGTAATTCATAAGTGCATGGCATGAATCGATTAGGTTTTCGACTTCATCAATGCCATGTTTTTCTTCGCAACGAGCAATATAATTTTTTGCAAATAATAGGTAGTCAATAATAGAGCTGGCATCAGTCCATGTTTTAAATAAATAATTACCTTTAAAAAACGAGTTGTGCCCGTAGCAAGCGTGCGCCATCACTAAAGCCTGCATTGGAAGGGTATTTTCTTCCATTAAATAAGCAATACAAGGATTCGAGTTTATGACAATTTCATAAGCCAATCCCATTTGTCCGCGTTTGTAATTTTGCTCAGTTTGAATAAATTTTTTACCATAAGACCAGTGACTATAGCCAATAGGCATACCAACACTGGAATAGGCATCCATCATTTGTTCTGCGGTGATCACTTCAATCTGATTAGGATAAGTATCGAGGCGATAATGTTCAGCAACCCGCGCAATTTCGTCTTGGTATTGTTGTAGTAATTCAAATGTCCAATCTGGCCCATCACTCATTCGTTTATTGGTCATATAAATACCTCGCTGTACAGCCTAGGCTGCCCCTTGGTGTTGACGACTCTTCTTGAATAACTCACGGAAAATAGGGTAAATATCTTCAACATTGCGTATATGTTGAATAGCAAAGTTATTATGAGTTTGACAAATATTTTGATACTCACGCCATAGGCTCTGATGGGCGCGGGTAGTGATCTCAATATAAGCGTAATAGCGAATGGTACTGAGCAACTTGTTGCGTAAGATCTCTGAGCATTGGGGAGAGTCATCTGCCCAATTGTCGCCATCAGAGGCTTGT
This sequence comes from Pseudoalteromonas sp. SR41-8, assembly GCF_014163915.1. Taxonomy (NCBI): domain Bacteria; kingdom Pseudomonadati; phylum Pseudomonadota; class Gammaproteobacteria; order Alteromonadales; family Pseudoalteromonadaceae; genus Pseudoalteromonas; species Pseudoalteromonas sp. SR41-8. The sequence goes on along the minus strand of NZ_JACJEE010000041.1, from coordinate 22,971 downwards.
GCTGCATACACATTCCACTCGCCAGCGTTATAACGCTCGGTAATTATCTCATTCATTAACTTCAGTGCGCTGGAGACAATTGTGCCGCCAGTTTCTTGGGAATAGAAAAACTCCTGTTCGTCGACCTCTTTGGCTTGGGTATGATGGCGAATATACACCACTTCAATGTCTTTATAACTGCGGGTCAAAAATTGATAAAGCAAAATATAAAAACGTTTTGCCATATCTTTGGTTGCTTGATCCATCGAGCCCGACACATCCATAATACAAAACATCACCGCTTTACTAGTTGGATGAGGCTGTTTTTCATAGTTACGAAAGCGCAAATCGTAATTATCAATAAAGGGCACTGCACTGATGCGTTTTTGTAATGCGGCGATTTCTTGCTCCATTAATGCAATAGCAGCTATATCAGGTTCAGGCTCAGCCATTAATAGGCAAAGCTGTGCTTCAAGCTCTGCTAATTGACGCTTTTTACCCGCGCTCATCGCAACACGCCTTGCAAGTGAGCCCTGAAGTGAACGCACAATATCAATATTACTCGGCATACCATCACTACAAAAACCAGCACGATGAGTTTTCATTTGCACGAGTTTGTCTAACTGGTTTTGCTGTAAATTTGGCAGTTCTAAGTCTTCAAACAGTAAGTCTAGATACTCATCTTTAGAAATCGAGAAGACAAAGTCATCTTCTCCTTCACCAGAGTCACTCGCTTCACCTTCGCCGGCTCCACCACCTTGGCCACCTTGCGGGCGTTTAATTTTATCACCGGTTGAGAACTGATCGTTACCAGGATGAATTTGTTCTCTATCGCCCCCTTTACCTTGATGGAAAGTAGGTTCACTTATATCCCGTTGCGGAATTGAAATACTCTCACCGCTACTGGAGTCAGTGACACTGCGTTTATTTATTGCATCTGACACCGCTTCTTTGATCTGTTTTTTATAGCGCCTGATAAAGCGTTGACGATTTAACGTGCTCTTATTCTTACCGTTCAGGCGACGGTCTATAAAATGCGCCATAAAGACCCCCTAAAAATACACAGCTGCGTGTTATTGCGATTTACGCACGCGTAAATACCACTCTGATAACAAACGAACTTGCTTTTGGGTATATCCTTTTTCCACCATACGATTGACAAAATCTTCATGTTTTTTCTGATCTTCTGCGGATGTTTTCGCATTGAAGGAAATAACGGGTAATAGTTCTTCAGTATTGGAGAACATTTTTTTCTCAATCACAGTGCGCAGTTTTTCATAGCTGGTCCACAATGGATTTTTACCATTGTTGTGCGCCCGTGCACGCAATACAAAATTAACGATTTCGTTACGGAAATCTTTTGGATTTGAAATGCCTGCTGGTTTTTCAATTTTTTCAAGTTCGGCATTTAATGCTTCGCGGTTGAATAGCTGGCCGGTATCAGGGTCGCGATACTCTTGGTCTTGGATCCAAAAATCAGCATAAGTGACATAGCGGTCAAAAATGTTTTGCCCGTACTCAGAGTAAGACTCTAAATAAGCTGTTTGCAGTTCTTTACCAATAAACTCAACATACTGCGGGATTAAATAGCCTTTCAAGTGGCTTAAGTAGCGTTCTTCAACGTCGGCAGAGAATTGCTCTCGTTCAATTTGTTGCTCTAATACATAAAATAAATGCACTGGGTTTGCCGCTACCTCAAGTGTGTCAAAGTTAAACACGCGCGATAAAATTTTAAATGCAAACCGAGTTGATAGTCCGGTCATGCCTTCATCTACACCGGCATAATCTCGATACTCTTGATACGATTTAGCTTTAGGATCGGTGTCTTTCAAGCTTTCGCCGTCATATACCCGCATTTTTGAGTAGATACTAGAGTTTTCTGGATCTTTTAACCGTGATAGCGTGGTAAATTTTGCCAATGTTTCCAGTGTGCCTGGCGCGCAAGGAGCATTATATAATTCACTATGTTCCAATAGCTTGTCGTAGATTTTTACCTCTTCAGATGCACGTAAACAATACGGCACTTTGACGATGTAAACACGGTCTAAAAAGGCTTCATTGTTCTTGTTGTTTTTAAAGGTCTGCCATTCTGATTCGTTTGAATGAGCCAAAATCATGCCATTAAAGGGCAGTGCACTAATACCTTCGGTGCCATTATAATTTCCCTCTTGCGTGGCTGTTAAAAGCGGATGCAATACTTTGATTGGCGCTTTAAACATCTCAACAAATTCCATTAAACCTTGATTTGCAAGACATAATGAACCGGAATAAGCATAAGCATCAGCATCGTTTTGAGCAAAATGTTCTAGTTTGCGAATATCAACTTTACCGACTAAAGCGGAAATATCTTGGTTGTTTTCATCCCCAGGTTCAGTTTTTGCAATAGCAATTTGATTTAAAATAGAGGGGTAGCGTTTTACCACTTTAAACTGGCTAATATCACCATTAAATTCAGATAAGCGCTTAGTGGCCCATGGTGACATAATAGTTTTTAAGTAACGGGGCTTAATCCCGTATTCTTTTGCCATCAGCTCAGCATCTTCATTAGGATCAAAAAGCGCCAACGGGTGGTCATTGACCGGTGAGCCTTTAATTGAGTAAATAGGCACTTGTTGCATTAAATATTTTAGCTTTTCGGCAATCGATGATTTACCACCGCCAACAGGTCCAAGTAGATAAAGCACTTGTTTACATTCTTCAAGGCCTTGCGCGGCATGTTTTAGGTAAGAAACGATTTGTTCAATCGCATCCTCCATACCGTAAAAATCATTAAAGGCAGGGTAACGTGCTACTACTCTGTTTGAAAATAATCGACTTAACCGTGCATCCTTTGAAGTATCGATCATTTTTGGCTCACCAATGGCCGCTAATAATCGCTCTGGTGCGCTGGCATAAGCCGATTTATCAGTTTTACAAATCTCTAAGAACTCAGCGATACTATACTCTTCTTCTTGTGCCGCCTCGTATCGTGCTTGGTAATGCTCAAAAATACTCATGGAAACCTCCGAAAAACCTGCTTAAACTAGGTGCTTACAAATTAAAAAAGAAGCAAAGGTTATTTAAAGCTTAGTCACGAATTTGATTTTTTGTGCAATAAAATTAAAAATTTATGTTAGAAAACAAAAAAGACGCCGGAGCGTCTTTTAAATTGGGCTTGCTCAGAACGAGCAATCAATTATGCGAAGTTAGCGTTCGCGAATTCCCAGTTAACAAGCGACCAGAATGCTTTTAAGTAGTCTGGACGAACGTTACGGAAATCAATGTAGTAAGCATGTTCCCACAGGTCCACAGTCAGGATCGGTGTTACACCGTCTTGAGTTAGTGGCGTTGCTGCGTTAGAAGTATTAACGATGTCTAAAGAACCATCAGCTAATTTAACTAACCATGTCCAGCTTGAACCAAAGTTGTTTACTGCTTTATCATCAAAAGCTGCTTGGAATGCTTCAAAAGAACCCCATTTAGCATTGATAGCATCTGCAACAGCGCCTGTTGCTTCGCCACCGCCATTTGGAGATAGGCTGTTCCAGTAAAAAGTATGGTTCCAGATCTGTGCTGCATTGTTAAATACGCCACCTTCAGAAGAACATACGATTTCTTCAAGTGATTTACCTTCAAATTCAGTACCTGGGATTAAACCGTTAAGTTTAGTCACATAAGTGTTGTGGTGCTTGCCGTGGTGAAACTCTAATGTTTCTTGTGAAATATGTGGCTCAAGTGCATTAATTGCATATGGTAGTGACGGTAGTTCAAATGCCATTTTTTATCTCCATCTTCTTTTGGTTGATAGTTCAAATAGTAATAGTTAATGCCTGTTCAAACAGGGTAGTTACCTATACCAAATGAAATTATAGTGTTACTATAATTGTTGAGTATTTTACTCAAGTTTTAGCAAACAGCAATGCCAAACAGCAGTGCAAATGCAAGACTATTTCGATTGCGGCTTTATTTGCCCACTTTAAGATACATATATGAGGCTTAATGAAAATTTTTCAAGCCTTAATATGTTCAGCTATCGTCACTTTTGAGGTTGTAGATGGAAACCATTGATAAAATTAAACAGCAGATTTCTGAAAATCCAATTATCCTTTATATGAAAGGATCGCCTAAATTACCAAATTGTGGTTTTTCTTCACAAGCATCTCAAGCATTAATGTCATGCGGTGAACCGTTTGCCTATGTTGATATTTTACTAAATCCTGATATCCGAGCTGAATTACCAGCATATGCCAATTGGCCAACATTTCCACAACTGTGGGTTGATGGCGAATTAATTGGTGGTTGTGACATTATCATTGAAATGTTTCAACGTGGTGAATTACAACCACTGATCACCGAAACAGCAGCTAAATATAAAGAAGCTGACGCTGAGTAACGTTTATCAGCAAATCAACAAAAAGCCGCTTAATTGCGGCTTTTTTGTGATTGTTTGTTAGGACCGTGGGGCAGAATGACATGAACACTAAGCCCACCGTGCTTACGATTGTGTAAGCTAATTTGACCATGATGCGCTTCGACTATTTCACGGCACAATGCTAACCCCAAACCACTACCAGCGACTTTAGTTGAATAAAATGGGATTAATGCATTGGCCATCACTTGCTCACTCATACCTTTACCTTGGTCGTTTACACTGATATGTGTGCCTTTAATATTCTGTGTAACAGTGACACTTATATGTTCGCTTGCAGAGCCTGATTCGTGAGCATTTTTTATTAAGTTGATCAGTAGCTGCTCGACTTGAGTCGGATCAGCCAGTGTATGCACGTCATTACTTATATCGAGCATAAAACACCATTGATTTTGCAGTTGTGTGAGCAACACTTGCCAATTAATTGCGCTTGGCTGAGGAGTGGGCAGTTTGGCAAATTTGCCATAGCCTTGTACAAAGTCGTTTAAATGTTTGATGCGTTCAGAAATGGTAGCAAACACGCGGCTAAGTCTGGGTTCGTCTACTTTTTCACTGAGTAACTGGCCGCTGTGCAGCATTGACGACATGGGACCCAGAGAGTTATTAAGTTCGTGACTGATGATCCGAATAACCTTTTTCCACACCTCGACTTCTTGACGGCTAAGTTCGCGGGTGAGTTGTTTAAAGACATATAAGTAATGGTATTGATTGTTAAGTAATAACTTACCGGTTGATAAATGCCACGCTTGAGATTCTTGGTCTTCAGTATCTAGCGTAAATAAACCATCGCTACCGCGCGTTAAAGCATTGTTTAACTGTGGATGAGCATTTTCAAGCAGGTGTGCAAACTGACTCCCTTCAAGCGCTGTTTTGGCATTAAACAGGTCTCGGGCACTGTAGTTACTATAAACAATAAAGCCTTTATCATTTTTTAAAATAACGGCTTGGGGAGAGCTTTGTAGCACTTTATCAAGCATCAGCTCGCGCTGATAGAGCCATTGTTTCTCTTGGCGTAATTGCTTTGCAGTTTGATTATACAATTGACACAAGCGGCCTAATTCATCGTTGCCGTTATAAGCTAGTAAGGTGGCTAATTCACCGTCTTTAAAATTAAGCAAACCAGTTTCAAGTGAGTGTATGCCTTGCACCAGAGTGCGGCTGAGCCGAAAAGATAAATAACTTGCCAGCAGCGATGTGAGCAGCGTTGTTATAAGTAGTAAAGGCCAGCTTAAATGGGTTAACCAGCAGATGAGCCAAACAGGAATAAGTGCAGAGATGTTACATATCAGCACTATTTTGCAGGTGAAAGACAGTGCTGGTTTATTTTTTTCCATTAGTAATCAATCTCAAATTTCTGCAAACGGCGGTACAGTGCTTGACGACTTAAACCAAACTGTCTGGCAACTTTTGCGATCACCCCTTGGTGCTGACGCATAGCTTGTTCTAGTTCTACTCTACTGGGTTCTTGTTTAGCAAAGTTAGTGTGCAGCGGTTGCGATTGTAGAGCAAAATCATCGAGGGTAATGTCGCCATTAGGTTTGAGTACGGCTGCGCGTTTACAGGCATTTTCTAGCTCACGAACGTTGCCGGGCCAATTGTGCGCGAGTAATCCTTGCTCTGTTGTAAGTGATAATTCGCGTTCGCCTAAGAAGTGTTTAGCAAGCGCTAAAATGTCATCTGGTCTTTGCGCTAAACTGGGTAAATTTAGCTCAATCACGTTGAGGCGATAATATAAGTCTTCTCTAAATCGACCTGCATGAATGGCCGCTTTTAAATCTTCATTGGTAGCTGAAATAACCCGAACATTTACTTTTTGTGTTTTTGTTGAACCGAGTCGTTCAAACTCACCAGTTTGTAACACGCGCAGTAGTTTCATTTGCCCTGATAATGGCAGGTTACCAATTTCATCTAAAAACAGCGTACCACCATCAGCGGCCTCAAAGCGACCAATTCGCTGTTTGGTGATGCCAGTATAAGCACCCGCTTCAGCGCCAAATAATTCGGCTTCAATTAAATCATGGGGCAGGGCTCCGGCATTGATGGTCAAAAACGGGGCATGGTTTAAGTGAGAATTGGCTTGAATAATCTGTGCAATGCGTTCTTTACCACTGCCATTTGCACCTGTTATTAGCACAGAGACATCTGACTTAGCGACTTGTATTGCCATATTGAGAATTTTTTCCATGGCGGTACTTTGATACACTAAACCAACTAGGTTGGCATCGGCTAAACTTGATGTTCGCTCTTGCTGGTGGCGCGCATACATTACATTTTGTTGTTTTGCTTGGCCAAGTTCGATTAAGTTATTAACACAGGTGAGGAGCTTGCTATCGTCCCATGGTTTAGGTAAGTAATCAGCGGCACCGGCTTTGACTAGCTCTATGGCGCTGGCCAGTTCAGTCCACGCGGTGATCAAAATAATCGGTAAGTGCGGGTTGAGAGCTCTTAGTTGATAAAACAACGCTTTACCTTCTTCGCCAGAGGTGGTGTCATTACTAAAATTCATATCTTGAATAACCAGCGCGATACGTTGGTATTGCACTATTTGTAAGGCTTCAAGCTGCGTTTTTGCAGTCACAACCTGATAGTCATGAATTTCTAACAGTAATGACAAGGCTTCTAATATGGCAGGGTTGTCATCGACAATAAGTATTTTTTCCATGTGAATTTAATCGCTGTTTTTGTTATCTTTATTTCAAAATGCTACACGGTATTAAACCAGTGTAGCATAGGTTGGGAGCTGCTTTATATTGTTCGCGTGGCGATACTCGGTGATATGTTGGCGGCACGTTTTGCAGGGCCAAACACGGCAAGTAAGCTCATAACAAACACCATAATGGCAGTGCCTGCGATATAGCTCGGCGGCAGTGCGGCAATTGAAAAGTGCTGCATTAATAATTGACCAAGTAACAGCGCCGCAATAATGCCAAGGAGCAACCCCACGCAGCAGATCATCGCATTTTCAACTAAAAAGTAGTTAATAATGGCTGATTTTCTGGCTCCTAATGCACGGCGAGTGCCTATTTGCTTGGTGCGTTTGCTGATATTAAATAAGGTTAAGCCAAAAATCCCCAATGCAGTTACCAGTACTAATATCGTGATGAGCACAATCAGCATACGCATCATCAATTTGTCTGCTGCAACATATTCGTCTTTAAGTTGATCTAAGCCATTGATATTGTTGATCACCCGTTTATTGTAATTATTTAGCATCGCGGTTTCGATTTGCTTCATCACAGCTGCACGTTGACCAGGCTTGGTTCTGACTGCAAATTGTGCGTAAGTTTTGCCTTGAATATAAGGGATCAGCGCAACATTATTTGGGTGACTATCTTTAAGCCAAGGGCTCTTCATATGATCTGCCACACCGATAATCGTCAAAGGCAAATCGCCAAAATAAATTGTTTTGCCGAGGCCATCACCTTCAGGAAAAAGTTCATCGAGTAAAGCTTGCGTGACAACAGTAACATTGGTAGTTCTCTCAGTAGGTGAATTAGTGATTGTTACTTCATCCTCTGTAAAGTTGCGCCCTGCAATTAGTTTTACACCATAAGTGTCTAAACCATGCTCATCAATGAAAATATAAGAACTACGGATACTTTTACTTTCTTGAGGAGCCGGTTTCAAATTAAAGCTTGATGCACTGCCACTACCGGATAGGGGAATACTGCTGCTTTGTGCTGCATTTACAACCCCAGGTAGTGCTCTTAACATCGCTTCGTCTAATTCAAACTGTTGACTTAAATCGATATCTTTACCAAACGTCATCACATTAAACATAAACAAGTCTTGCTCTGGATAACCGGTTTCTTGATTTAAAAAAGCGACTCTATCTTGGATAATAAATGCCGCATTACTAACGATTGCGGTGGTTATGGCAATTTGAATTAAGAGTAATATTGCCCCGACTTTTGAGCGGCAAAGAGCATGAAATATAGGTTTGATCTCTAACATTAGTGTGCTCCTTATTGGCTTTTAAGATAAATAGCAGGGTTAGTACGGCAAACTAGCCATGCAGGATAAAGCCCGGCTACTATGCAGGTTGTAATAGCGATAACAGGTGCACTGAGTAACATAGTGATATCCATTGTGGCGATTGATGAATAGTAATCATAGCTTTGACGAACAGCCCACAAACCTAATTGCGCAAGTACGATACCGACTAGGCCGCCAAAACATCCAAGCATAGCCACTTCAACAAGGTGTTGTAAAAACACTTGTCGTTTACTGGCGCCTAGTGCTCGGCGCACACCTACCTCCGGTGCCCGACGCAAAAACTTAGCTAACAATAAACCAAGAATATTGGCTAAACACACTGCTAAAAACATAAAACTTAAGCCGACCAATATTTTATTGTCTTCACTAACGACATTGTTGTATTGCATCCATTGGTTAACATCACGTAGCTTATATTCGGGTTTTTCTCGGGCAAAGCGGCCACGCTTTTTTTGCTCTTGAATGTAAGAATTAAGATAATTTTCGTAGTTTGCTTTTTGCTCCGCGTTATCTAGTTGCGCCCAAAATTGGATCCAAACTATTTCCGATTGCATTCTATCGGCGTAGCTATTGATATTCTCATGTTTCCAACCGTTGCTGTTGCCCCAACTAGTTAGCTCTTTGGTTTTGACTAAGCTAAATGGTAAAAATAATTCTTCAGGTTCATTAAATGCACCATTATTTAAATCATAATACTTAAGGTTAAGTGACCAGTCAGCGATCACACCAACAACTTCGTAGCTGTAATCATCTAAGTAGATCAATTGGCCAATTGAGTTGTTTCCTGCAAACAGTTTATCGTTGAGTTCTTCTGAAATCACCACCACAGGGGCGGCAGATTGCTCTTGTTGTTCACTCCATTCACCGCCGTAAATAAACGATACATTAAACATATTAAAAAAATCAGGCGTAGTCATCCGTGCATTACTGGTAAACGGCTTTACTTTGTCTGAATCTAGATACACTGAGAATCCAGTACGCATCATCGCGACCTTTTTTTCAGGAACCGGCGCATTCTGCAAATTGACTGCATCTTGATAAGTCAGTTGCATAGGAAGGTTATCCTCGGTCCACCACGTATGGCCTTCATCCATGGTTTGTAATTGCACAGTATAAAGTTGATTGCTTTTTTCGGGAATAGGATCCGCCGACATCATATGATAAACGCTTAAACTGGTCATGGTTACACCAATCCCAATAGCAATGGCTAGCACCATTAACATGCTTACCAGTGGTGTGCGCTTAAAACTACGCCAACTTAAATCGAGGTAATGTAATAGCATAAGTTACACTCCAGCCACATTTTTTAGGTTTTGCGCGCCTTGATACAAGGTAAAGTCGGCAAGTTGACCATCAACCACTTGAATATTACGAGGTGCTCTGCGGGCAAGTTCTGGGTCATGAGTCACCATAATGATGGTCGCGCCGTCACGGTTAATTTGCTCCAGCAACTCCATCACTTGACGTGCCATTAAGCTGTCTAGGTTACCTGTTGGTTCATCGGCTAATAAAAAGCGCGGCTCACCGGCGAGGGCGCGGGCAATCGCTACCCGTTGCTGTTGACCACCTGATAACTGCTGCGGCAAATGTTTAGCGCGTGAAGCTAGACCTACTTGTTCTAAGCACTGTTCAATACGACGTTTACGCTCGCTTGCTTTAATACCTCGATAGCGCAGTGGCACTTCAATGTTTTCATATAAATTTAAATCAGGGATCAGGTTGAAGCCTTGGAAAATAAAACCAATTTTTTGATTGCGACAATCCGCCCGTTGATTGTCGTTCAGTTTGCCAACATCAATACCATCGAGCAGATATTCACCACTGCTAAAAGGTTCTAACATGCCTGCGATATTTAAAAAGGTGGTTTTCCCGGAGCCACTAGGGCCAGTTACTGCAATAAACTCACCTTCATCTACGTGCAAATTAAAGTCGCGTAGTGCATGGGTTTGCACCATTTCTGTTTGATACAGTTTACTAATATTGTTCATTTTAAGCATGAGTTGATCCTTGTAATATGTTTGTTCTTATCTCAGTAATAATGTTGGCGCTTGTTTAAAGTTATCGTAACTGGAGATGATCAGCTGATCGCCTGAGCTAACACCTTGTAGCAATTCTATTGCGTTGATGCTGCTTGCCCCGGTTGTGATATTTACCAGTTGTGCGGTGTCGCCGATAACTTTGTAAACCTGCGTACCACCTTGCTGCATAAACGCACCGCGTTTGATTTGTAAAACGTCATCACGATTTTCTAATAAAATGCGCGCTGTTAATCGCTGGTTTTGGCGAATGCCTTTTAGCTCTTCGTCAAAGCGTACTCGAGTAGTTACTTCACGATTGTTAACTTCCGGCGAAATTGCCGACAACACACCAGTCACTTTTTTTGCCCCGAGTGTGAGCTCAACTTCCATTCCTAAACCGAGTTCGTTGGCGTAACTTTCAGGTACTTGCAGTTGTGCTTCAAAATTACTTAAATCAACCAGCGTCATTAACGGCTGACTTTGGGTAACGGCTTCTTTTTGTTGTACAAGCAGGTTACCAACAATGCCGGTGACGCTGGCTTTAATAGTTAAGTTTCTGACTTGGCGATTTAAATCATCAACGATCAGTTGTTGGCGAGCGAGATCGCGCTCTGCAGCTTTGAGTTCAAATGCGAGTGTATCTTTAGCAAGTTCAACTTCTTGTTGAGCGTGTTTGTAAGAAAGCTTGGCACGGGCAAGATCATCAACTGCTTTTTCTAAATCAATTTGGCTGATCAAGTTTTTTTCGATAGAAAGCTTAGCACGGCGATTTTCCCTGTCTGCTGCATTGAGCTCTACTTGGGCGAGATCAAGCGTTTTGGTTAAGCTTAACTTTTGTCGGCGTGCTTCTAAGTGCTTACGTTGTAATTCACCATCAAGGCGGGCTAACACCGATTGTTGCTGTTTTAGTTCATTATTGAGTTCTGGGCTATCGACTAAAGCAATAATGTCATCTTTATTTACTTTATCACCGGCTTTAACTTGTAAATCCACATAGCCACGTTCTGGGCTATAAACCTTGGGAGCATTTGCAGCAACAATTTTACCGCTGGCGGCTACATCACGTACTAAACGACTAATATTAACGGTAGCAATCTGTAAAGAAGCCCGCTCAACAGAAATACTGCCTTGATTGTTACCCATAAATGCTTGTGCACATAAAGCAAGTACAGCAAGTGATAGCGCCAGTACTATTAATGGTTTTTTGTAACTACGTCTTTGCGTAATACTTACATCTTGTCCGCTGGTATCTTTTATCATGAGTGATCCTTAGCTATGTCTATTCTCGCAGTAAGTGATCATCAAGCTCACTACTAAGACAGTGATTGGTGAAACTAAAAATAAACTGAGAATAAACATAAGTTGTGTCCTGTAATTATCTTTTAATGTTTATTCGAATATCATGCCACTATTTAATGTCATGATTTTAATGAAATAATTATTTATTTTTAAATTATTTGGTGTCCGCGGACATAAATTGTGTCCGCTGCGGACACTTTACTATGGCGGCTAAGAAGCTGCCGCAGGCGTCAACAGGGTGAGCAAGCTAAAAACTTACTAATTAGCGTAAATTATGCAAAATGTGACTGTTGTGATGATAATTATGCATTAATTAGTGGCTTTAAATTTACCCATAAAAAGACACTGGAAAGAGTATTTACTCTAATGTGCACTGTGGTATCGACCTTGAACGACAGCAAAGAGATTCAATAAAAAAGAAAGCATTTATTTTCGCTACATAACTCAGTGAATATTTATTCATTTTTACTCTGGTTTACGTTAACGTAAACTGCAGGTTTGTAGAGCGGTTATTTTACAACTTGTTAAATATGACACCAGTGTCATAAAAAAATAACGGGTAAAATATCGCTAAATGTTAAAAATAGGCATGAAATAAAAAGATTGTGTTGTGGTGAGAAATATTCAAGAATGTGAATATGTATTCAAAGCGCTATTGACTCAATGTACAATTGGCGATAGTTTTGACTGTCTGCTAGCAAACCGTCGAGAAGGTCATTCATAGCTAGCTGTTGTAGCAAGGGGAGGGGTCTATGTTATACGACTCAAAATTAGAAAAAGATAATTGTGGCTTTGGCTTAATAGCCCAAGTTAATGGTCAGGCAAGTCATCGTTTAATTCGAACAGCGATCACTGGCTTAGACCGTATGGAACACCGTGGTGGTATTTCTGCCGATGGTAAAACAGGCGATGGCTGTGGCTTATTATTACAAAAGCCAGATAGCTTTTTTCGTGCTATTGCCGCTGAAAAAAATTGGCACTTGGGTAAAAATTATGCCGTTGGCATGATTTTCCTAAACTCAGATCCAGTACTTGCGCAAGCTGCAAAAGATATATTGAGTGAAGAACTCGAAAAAGAAACCCTCAATATTCAAGGTTGGCGAATTGTGCCAACAGATGAATCATGTTTAGGGCCAATTGCAATAAAGCAGTTACCTAAATTTGAACAGATTTTTGTTAATGCACCAGAAGGCTGGCGCCCAAAAGATTTAGAGCGTCGTTTATACGTTGCGCGCCGTCGTGCTGAAAAGCGTTTAAGCGAAGATGAAGGCTTTTACATTGCCAGCTTGTCAGGGTTAGTAACTATCTACAAAGGCTTAATGATGCCGGTGGATTTGCCTAACTTCTATTTAGATTTAGCCGATATCCGCATGACCAGCGCAATTTGTGTATTTCACCAACGTTTTTCAACTAATACACAACCGCGTTGGCCTTTGGCTCAGCCGTTCCGCTATTTAGCGCATAACGGTGAAATCAACACCATACAAGGTAACCGCCAGTGGGCTCGTGCTCGTTCATATAAGTTTGCATCGCCGCTTATTCCAGATTTGCAATCAGCAGCACCATTTGTCAATGAAACCGGCTCAGATTCATCAAGCCTAGATAATATGCTTGAGTTGTTTTTAGCTGGTGGCATGGATTTATTTCGTGCTATGCGAATGCTAGTACCACCTGCATGGCAGAAAAACCGTGCGATGGATGATGACTTACGTGCATTTTACGACTTTAACTCTATGCACATGGAACCATGGGATGGCCCAGCTGGTATTGTGATGTCTGATGGGCGTTTTGCTGCGTGTAACTTGGACCGTAATGGTCTGCGTCCTGCACGTTATGTGATCACTCAAGATGGCTTTATTACCCTAGCTTCTGAAGTGGGTATTTGGGATTACACTGCGGATGAAGTGGTTGAGAAAGGCCGCGTTGGCCCTGGTGAGCTATTAGTTATTGATACTCAGTTAGGTAAAATTTGGCACTCAGACGAAATTGATCGCGATCTTAAATCTCGCCATCCATATAAAGCATGGCTTGAGGCCAATGTTAAGCGCTTAACGCCGTTTGAGCAGCTATCAGAGCAAGATGCGGGCAACCGTTCATTTGATGATGAAACATTACTGAAATATCAAAAAATGTTTGGTTACACCAATGAAGAACTTGATAGCGTTATTCGCGTAATGGGTGAAATTGGTCAAGAAGCAACCGGTTCTATGGGGGATGACACGCCATTTGCAGTGCTTTCTGAAGGTAACCGTTCATTGTTTGATTACTTCCGTCAAAAGTTTGCGCAAGTAACTAACCCGCCAATCGATCCACTGCGTGAAAACCATGTAATGTCGCTGGCGACCTGTATCGGTAGTGAGCAAAACGTGTTTAACGAGACCACCGGCCACGCTAAGCGCCTACAGTTTGATACGCCAATCCTAATGTATGCAGACATGCAACAATTATTGAGCGCTGATCAGGCTCATTACAGCTATTGCAAAATCGATATCACCTACAGCAAAGAAGAAGGCCTTGGTGATGCAGTAATCCGTATTTGTGACGAAGCGCAAGAAAAAGCAGCTGGTGGCTGTGTCATGTTGTTTTTAAGTGACCGTAATTTTGATGAGAATAAGTTACCAATTCCTGCCGCTATGGCTGTTGGAGCGGTACAAAAGCGTTTAGTTGATAACAATTTACGTTGTGAATCAAATATCATCATTGAAACAGGTAGTGTCCGTGACGCGCATCAATTTGCGGTATTAATTGGTTTTGGTGCAACGGCAATTTACCCGTACTTAGCATATGAATCACTGGTTGCGATGAGCGACTCTAAAGTGATCAACAAGAGCTATTGCCAAGTTACGCTTGCTTATCGTAATGCAATCAACAAAGGCTTGTACAAGATCATGTCAAAAATGGGCATTAGTACCGTGGCATCGTATCGTTGTTCAATGTTGTTTGAAGCAGTTGGTTTGTCGGATGCAATTGTTGATACCTGTTTTAATGGTGTGGCAAGTCGCATTAAAGGCGCGTGTTTTACTGATTTTGATGATGACCAACGCAAGTTACATACTTTGGCTTTAAGTAAACGTAAATTACTCAGCCATGGTGGCTTATTAAAGTATGTGCATGACGGCGAGTATCACGCGTACAACCCAGATGTTATTCAAACGCTACAAAAAGCGGTGCGCTCAGGCGAATATTCTGATTACAGCGTATACGCAGATCTTGTTAATAAGCGCCCAATTGCCACATTACGTGACATGCTTGCACTGAAACTGCCAGCAGAAGGGATCAGTATTGATGATGTTGAGCCAGCAACTGAGCTATATAAGCGTTTTGACTCGGCGGCAATGAGTATCGGTGCATTATCGCCAGAGGCGCATGAAGCGCTTGCAATTGCGATGAACCGCTTAGGTGGCTGTTCAAATTCAGGTGAAGGCGGCGAAGACAAACTACGCTATGGTACCGAGAAAAATTCACGTATCAAGCAAGTTGCGTCAGGTCGTTTTGGGGTAACACCACATTATTTACGCAGTGCTGACGTTATTCAAATTAAAGTAGCGCAAGGTGCAAAACCAGGTGAAGGCGGGCAATTGCCGGGCGAAAAAGTAACCCCGTATATTGCTAAGCTTCGTTACTCGGTACCGGGTGTGACCTTAATTTCGCCACCACCGCATCACGATATTTATTCGATTGAAGATTTAGCTCAGCTTATTTTCGATTTAAAACAAGTAAACCCTAAAGCGTTGATCTCAGTAAAACTAGTATCAGAGCCAGGTGTGGGCACAATCGCCACTGGTGTTGCTAAAGCATATGCTGATTTAATTACTATTTCAGGCTATGACGGCGGTACTGGCGCAAGTCCGCTAACGTCGGTTAAATATGCGGGTAGCCCGTGGGAGCTTGGTCTTGCTGAAACACAACAAGCGCTGGTTGAAAACGGTTTACGTCATCGTATTCGTTTGCAAACTGATGGTGGTTTAAAAACCGGCCTTGATATCATCAAAGCAGCTATTTTAGGTGCAGAGAGCTTTGGTTTTGGTACGGGTCCTATGGTTGCGCTTGGTTGTAAGTATCTGCGTATTTGCCACCTAAATAACTGTGCAACCGGTGTAGCAACGCAAGACGAAACATTGCGTCAAAAACATTTCCATGGCCTACCAGAAATGGCGATGAACTACTTTAAGTTTATTGCTCAAGAAGCCCGTGAAATTATGGCAAGCCTAGGGGTTGCCAAGCTAACAGACTTAATCGGTCGTCTTGATTTACTCGAAGCGATTGAAGGTAAAACGGCAAAGCAGCAAAAAATTGACTTATCGTCAGTGATTGCACAGCCGAATAACCCAACTGGTGAAACCTTATACTGCAGCGCACCTAATACGTCACATTATTTAGGTAAGTTGAATGAAACCTTACTTGCTAAAGCTCAACAAGCAATTGATGAGAGCAGCGGTATTTCACTGGTCAGCCGTATTTGTAACACTGACCGTTCAGTGGGCGCGATGTTATCGGGTTATATAGCCGATAAGCATGGCAATCAAGGCATGGCAGCTGATCCTGTCTCGATTGAGTTACACGGAACCGCTGGTCAATCATTTGGTGTATGGAATGCTGGTGGCCTAGAAATGACCCTAGTCGGCGATGCTAACGATTACGTAGGCAAAGGCATGGCGGGCGGTAAGCTGGTTATTCGCCCACCACTGGGTTCGTCATTTGAAAGTCACAAAGCGACCATCGCAGGTAATACCTGTTTATATGGTGCAACGGGTGGCAAGCTGTTTGCTGCAGGTTGTGCTGGAGAGCGTTTTGCGGTTCGTAACTCAGGCGTGCAAGCGGTTGTTGAAGGCGTAGGTGATAATGGCTGTGAGTACATGACCGGTGGCGTAGTTTGCGTGCTGGGCAATGTAGGCGTGAACTTTGGTGCAGGTATGACCGGTGGCTTTGCCTATATTTTGGATGAGCGTAATGACTTTGAAAAACGCATCAATCCAGAGCTAGTCGAAGTGGTGCTGTTAGATGAGCTAGCGTCACACCAAGAGCATTTGCGTGGTCTAATTGCTGAGCATTTAGAACTAACAGGCTCAAGCCGTGCAGAAACTATTTTAGCCAGTTTTGAAACGTATTTACCAAAATTCAAACTAGTTAAGCCAAAATCAAGTGATGTGAAAAGTTTACTCGGGCATCGCGCTCGTAGTAGTGCTGAACTTCGTGTTCAAGCACAGTAAGGGGGTAGTATGAGCGAGAATGTATATCAATTTATAGACGTGCAGCGGGTTGATCCCCGCAAAAAGCCAATTTCGTCACGTAAAAAATCATTTGTTGAAATTTACGAACCCTTTTCAGAGAAGCAAGTAAACTCACAAGCGGACCGCTGCCTAGATTGTGGTAACCCGTATTGTGAATGGAAATGCCCAGTGCATAACTATATCCCACAGTGGTTAAAGTTAATTCGTACTGGCCGTATTCTTGAAGCTGCGGAGCTATCACACCGCACAAATAGTTTACCAGAAGTGTGTGGCCGGGTGTGCCCGCAAGATCGTTTGTGTGAAGGTTCATGTACATTAGACGAAGAGTTTGGTGCAGTAACAATCGGTAATATTGAAAAATATATTACTGATACTGCATTTAAAATGGGCTGGAAGCCTGATATGTCGTACGTGGTATGGACCGATAAAAAAGTAGCTATCATCGGTGCCGGCCCTGCAGGCCTAGGTTGCGCTGATATTCTAGTGCGTAATGGTGTAAAACCAGTGGTATTTGACCGTCATCCAGAAATTGGTGGCTTGCTTACTTTTGGTATTCCATCGTTCAAACTTGAAAAACAAGTCATGCAAAAACGTCGTGAAATTTTCACCGAAATGGGGGTTGAGTTTAAACTTAACACTGAAGTCGGTGTTGATATCACTATGGATGAAATATTGGCCGAATACGACGCAGTATTTTTGGGAGTGGGGACTTATCAAAGCATGCGTGCTGGCCTTGAAAACGAAGATGCACCAGGTGTACATGATGCATTACCGTTCTTAATCGGTAATACCAACCGCGTAATGGGCTATGATGAGTCTAATCAAGCTTATCTTGATATGGCTAACCAAAAGGTTGTGGTACTTGGTGGTGGTGATACCGCGATGGACTGTGTACGTACCTCAATTCGTCAAGGTGCGGCAAAAGTAATCTGTGCTTATCGTCGTGATGAAGAAAACATGCCAGGTTCAAGACGTGAAGTGAAAAACGCCAAAGAAGAGGGCGTTGAATTTACTTTTAACGTGCAACCAACCGGTATCGTACTAAACGACAACGGCCATGTTGCAGGCGTACAAATGGTGAAAACCCAAATGGGTGAACCAGATGAAAAAGGCCGAAGCAGAGCTGAAGTGATCCCGGGTTCTGAGCATGTGATTGAAGCCGACCAAGTACTCATGGCGTTTGGTTTCAAACCACACAAAATGGATTGGTTAGAAAAGTACGATGTAGAAATAAACCACTGGGGCGGCATTAACGCACCAGAGCAAGGTGAATTTACCCATCAAACAACTAACCCTAAAATCTTTGCTGGTGGCGATATAGTGCGCGGCTCAGATTTAGTAGTCACCGCAATCTTCGAAGGGCGTAACGCCGCCGAAGGGATCATGGACTACTTGAAAGTGTAAGACTTTTACGGGTCAAAGAGTAAAGAGCAAGCCGATTGGCTTGCTTTTTTTATGGATTGGATAGTAGAGTTGTAAGCGCTAAGTCGTAAAATTTAAGCCATAAGCTTAAAGTTTGCGCGGTGTTAAATTAAGCAACGTAGGTAGGGGATAACTAAACCCAACGAAAAAATAGCCTATCAGTCTGCATCAAGGCTTTGCATTATCGGTTTTGTTAAATGTGCTATGAGCAGCCGTTGATAACCTTAGCCTATTTTTCATAATTCTAATTTAACAAGTGCTTCTTGCTCACCTTGATATAAATACACTGGGACGATTTCATGTTTCCCATTGTTTTCTCTAAGCTGAAAGTAATTTTCAGTACACTCATAAGAGTACGAGTTGTTTTCCCGGGGTATGATTTTTATTTTATTCTCACCTTCATATTGAGAGTAAAGTGTACCTTTTTCAAACGAGATTTTTAAAATTTTCGAATCGGAAGAACGATAACTTCCAACTAAAGATGCAGCTATAGCCTTTGCTTTTTGACTATTTACTGGCTTAGGGGATAAATTTAATTGTAGTGCTACCATGTCTAATAAAGCGGGACCAGGGTGTTTTGTGTCGATGTTGGTTAACGCTGTAGCGGTTAAATCTTCATTTGGGAAATAGACATGCCAAGCAAAAAATCCGGGAACCTGACCTTGGTGGCTAAAGCTATCTAATCCACTTATTTTGTATATATCTAAGCCATATCCATAATTCACATGCGCATTATTATTTAATAATGCCTTGGAGGTCATTAGTTTATAGCTTTCTTTTGAAATTACATGCCCTGACTTTAATGCATTCTGCCAAAGGTGCATATCAGCAAGTGTAGAAGCAATAGCGCCCGCAGAATAGATCCAACTACGATCAACATTCCATCGCCTTTCAGTTGAATCTTCCGGATTAATATACTTTTTAGGCTCATTACGACTAGTAGTGTAGCCGTTTATTTTCCCAGCAGATGTACCTTTAGTAATAACAAAAGTATTATCCATTTTCAGAGGTTTAAAAAATGTGTTTGACATGAACTGGTCATATGGAGTGTTAGAAGCAATTTCAATGACTTTTCCCAGAAAGACGTAACCCAAATTTGAATAACTATATTTTTTACCAGGCTCTGAGTTAAGAGGTTGTTTACTTATACTTTGTATAACTTGATCAATAGAAGCATATTTATCATAAATTTTACTTACTGAAGGGTCCCCTAAGTAATCTGGTAGACCAGAAGTATGGCTTAAAATTCTATCAATCGTTAAATACCTAAATTCAGGGTTAATATCAGGAATAAATTTCGCTAATGTATCTTGTAACGATAGTTTTTTTTCTTCCGATAGTTTCAAGATTGCTGCAGCAGTAAATGTTTTCGTTACAGAACCTATTTGAAATATATCATCTACATTGAGAGGTCTCTCAGTGTCAATATTTGCCAAACCAACCGCACCACTATAAATATGTTTACCTGACTGTTCTAACCTAACAACCATGCCAGGGGCTTTTGAAGAGTTATGGCACTGCATTAATTCAGCAAAGTTGTGTTGTTGTGCAACAGCTTTTATTCCATACATTCCTACACAAAGACAAAAAAATATATTTTTTCCCATAAACTATGTTCCCTTAATCATCTAACAAACCTGTAAATAAAAAACACACACCGATTACAGCTGTAATCAATACTGTCGCATAGCTAACAGTTGTTTGCAATTTAATAAAGCAAACCATTATTATTCAATAACTTATTTAATATTTTAATGAAGTAATATTTGCTCATAATGGCCAAGTGAATGTAATAGCTTTATCAGAGGTCATTTTTTATCTTAACGTGGTAGCGTTCTTATTTTAGTATTTTCTATTAATAGTAAAATGGTAAGTTATTGCTAATTATAAGTATTATTAGAAGGGGAGTTTGTTTTTATATAAAAACTAGAAAAGTTGCTTATATAAAAACTAGAAAAGTTTCTTATATATTACTTAGATGATACGAGTTAAATAAACTAGCCACTCAATGTCTACTTTATTGGGGCCAGATCAGCTCGCTGTTGACTATCAGCTGAGTGCCATGAGCGGACCTTGAGGCGTAACTCGCTTCTGCCCCAAAACAAGTTAGGCTAAATCCTCTAATGGCTGCTTTGAGCAAAGCAGGCATTCAAAGTGTTAATGAATAAATAATCAATTCTCGTTATCTAATATAATTGGCTTCTCGTTAAAATTTTCATAAACATTTAAGTTGCTAATTTTAAAACTATTTTTTATGCGTGTCCTCGTAATGTAATTTTACCTATTCTCGAATAAGTAAATTCTCGGTTATAGGAGAGTCTAAGCAATTGTAATTCCTTTAGGCTATGTGTAAGTTATTAATAATTAAATTAATAAAAGTCGTATTTTGATAATTCTGGAAATTGACACATTGAGTGTTAACGGGAATTCTCGGTAATACGCTGTTATATTCTCCGAGGCAATAATGGATAAGTTTGATATATCTAGATTTGAGTGTAAACCTACAAAAGAGCTTGCCAAAGAGTATCTCGACTTGAAAGAAGCAGGGACAGTTCAAACTAGTGTCTGTGAAAGTTCAGCTCAAGGAGGGATTGCATTATGGTTTCTGATAAAGAATGTAAAGCCTGTAGATATTTATTGTTATCTCAATGCACGTTTTGGCGCTCCAAACGGGATGCAAAACTTATTTAAAAACCAGCATAGTGATAATTTGTTTCATTGGCATTATACGCTTCACTATGAAAACAAAACTATAGATATAATGTGCACGAACTACAGAATTGAGGTAATGCATGCTTTTAAATTTTTAGATCATCAATATGCATTAGACTCTTTCCTAAGTGACATAAAGCAAGACTTTATGAACTACAAAAAAGAGATTAGTCAATTTAGATCGACGTTAGAAAAGTGGAGTTTATTTGCTAACCCTTTTTATCACAATAAATCTATGATCGAATATCAAGTTAGTGCTCTTGAAGCACTAGAACTTGATAGTTGCCCCGCAGAAGGGAAGGTTCGTCCGGAAAATAAGGATGTATTTGAAGAACTATCTGCACGTTATGTTCAAGCAACATCTTTAGCATTTGGCATCAGAATGCTCGCTCCAGTGTATGCTGAGTCTTTCGTAAATACTTTGATATTTTTGCTTGCGGATAGCGATGTTAGAAAAGATCAGCGTCTATATGAGAATATTGTAAGGCAGAATATAGATATACGAATTAAGCAGCTACATCGAAACTGTAGTGGCTTCACTCACCCTATAGATTACAACAATGTAGACTCATGTAAGAAATTACATTCGCTATTTAACAAGCGGAATGATCTCCTGCATGGTAATATTGACCCTAAAAAGTCGGTATATGACATATGCTATTTTCAAGAAAATACGCCTATCTTTGCTGAGTTCAAAGATATGTTTACTCAGATGCATACTGCGTCACTAAGCATTTCTTCCCCTGAACAAGCGCTTGAAGATTACCAAACGGTTCAAGATTTTATTGCTTACGTTCTAATTTGTTTAGATGAACCAACCGATCAAATAGTACGACAGTTTCTGGACACTCAAAATCCTGGTTGGAATGAAAAAACGGGTAGGGCGGGTGTTCTTTTTCCTAAACACTTTGTCGATGGCTTTGGGGTTACGGATGTACCTATATTTGAAAGTCGATAACTTAAAAAAAGAATATAACAATCAGTTCAAAATGACTCGCAACACTGGGTATTAGCCATAGAAATATGAACCTTAAAATTACATTTAGCGCGAAAATCCTAATTCGGAATTGTCCAAAAATGAGTTTGATCGACCGTTTGCTTCTCGCTCACAGCCGAACTTCGCAAAAGTGCCATAAGCGGACTGTCGCAACCTTAGACTCTTGTTATGTAACTTTATTAAAGTAGGTTAGTTATATTTTTATAATCATCTTTGTGCAGACTATTATAACTGACTTTATACCCTAGTATATATGGAATATAATTGTTTATAATTTCTTGAGCTTGAGTTATCAACTCTTGGTAATCAGATTGTGTTAATTCCCATTCTTTAAAAACATTAATACCTGAACTTGCCTTTTTCATGTTGGTATGAGCAATTCCATTGTTACGTAACTGGTTAATAAGTACATGGACTAAATTGTTAGTTTTTGGGTCGCTGTAATTAATATTTTGAATAACTAATTCACTTAAATTACAGGAAGGTTCGATCATAAACTTAAAATTATTTAGTTCTGCTTTAACTATTTCAAGCCATGTTTTAATAGATAGTACTCTTTCATTAGTATCGTAAACTCTTGATAAAATAATTCTTACCGATGTTAAGTGAGCATTAAACGTCATTGACCAAAAGTGTTCACTTTTAGAAAACTTGCTAGGAGAAGAAATGATTTCGGCATCTAGTTTTAAGAGTAAATCCCAATGCATCGATAACATTTGAATATCACTTACTAATTCAGATGTTGTTTTCTCAAACTCTTCGATATTCAAATACACTCCAGTTACATAACGAGGCTGTAGAATAACTCGTTTTTAATTTATTTTTATTGATGCATTAACCATAGCCGAGTTCCTATTTTGATTCAATCGGTTACTTCGATTTTACGTAAAATATAAAAAGAGGATTTGC